>NZ_CAXUBY010000033.1:0-32167 GCF_964249515.1 Eubacterium sp. 3_1_31 | reverse complement strand
AACAAACAACAGGAAAAGAACAAAGTCAGAAAAGAAAAATATATCAATAAATTAAAAGAACAGGGAATCAAATACTATACACAGGAGAGAATAAAGAAAATCGTAAATTCAGGAGTGAATCTACGATATAGTGGATAACATAAATAAGCATATTGGTAAGCCGTATGCCTTAGTAGGGCACGTACGGTTTGATAAGGGGCGGTAGTTTAATGACTATCGCCTACTTTCTTCATTTGGTTAAAAAGAAGTGAGAAAACGGGATGTTGATGATGTTTCTTTTACGTGAAAATCCCTAGAATACTTTACCTTTTATCAAGATAATAGTATAATATTTAACTATGAGGTGTATAGAATATGACGATAAAAACAGGTTTGATCTGCGAAGGCGGAGGCACAAAGGCTGCATATACTTGCGGTGTTCTACAATGTTTTTTAGATAATGATATTGACTTCCCTTATACGGTAGGCATCAGTGCAGGTGCAGAGGTATTATTACCTTTTGTATCAAAACAACGTGAGCGTTTGCGGATTTCAGGTGTAGATGCCGCAAGCGATCCTAAGGCGATTGGTGTATCACCATTGTTACATGAACGTGGTGTCTTTGGTATTGATCATGTATGTAAATTTATTGAAGAGCATGCACCATTAGATTATGCGGCATTTATGAAAAACCCGACACAGTTGGATATTGGTGTGTATAATATGGATACTAACGAAGTTGAGTACTTTGGCAAAGAATACTTCGATCCGATCGAACAACGTTTGATGAAGGCATCTTGTTCTTTATTTCTATTAACGAGACCGGTGAAATTCCGCAATCATACGTATATGGATGCAGGATTGGTGGATATGATTCCAATTGAACAAAGTATTCGACAGGGCATGGATAAACACGTCTTTATTTCAACAAAAGAAGAAAATTATGTACGCAAACCAGCACCGGGGTGGCAGATACAATTAGCTCGATTGATGTATCCGGGAAATAAACAGATACGTGAATATTTGCGTATTCGTCATGAAAACTACAACCGCCAATGGGGTATTGTGAAAAAGCTGGAAGAAGAGGGAAAAGCAATCGTATTAAGACCAAGTGCCGATTATGGTGTCACGCGTTATACAAGTGATAAGGAATTATTGCAGCGTTGGTTTGACTTAGGTTATGAGGATACGGAAAAACGTTTGACCATGATACGTGAATTTATGGAATCGTAACAGATTCCTTTTTTTGTTGTAAAGTGATAAAAACAATCGACGTTTTTATTGTTAATCGGTATTGAGGATCGTTTACTAGGGCACTCTTAGGAATATTGAATATGAAAGCCTTTTTGTGGCAGCTTTTGACAATCAAAATAATTGGTGTTTATGATTCTGCCATAGCTGTCATCCTTAAGGAACGTTTTTTGATAAGGATAAAAAAGATATTACTAGTCAATCATTCTATCGTCGGAAACAAATTTGCTCTTTACAATCAATCCATAAGAAATGATAAGAGGCAGATCTTGTGAAAAAGCAGGCATTCATCCTCCTGTGTTCTCTTTTATATTTCCGGCTTGTCACACAATGATTAGCTTTTTATAAGAAACTAAGAAAAGCTTGGATAGTTTCAACATCCTGTAGTATACTGAAACAAATGGAGGTATGTTATGAAACAGGTAACGTTTATGATGTTAAAACCAGATGCTTTTGCAAATCATCAGGAAGATGAGGTCGTGGCAATGTTGACTGCCCATGGATTGTGTATTGAGAAAAGCTGTCGTTTAGAAGTGACGATGGAAGTTATGAAAGTTCTTTTAGATCATTATCATGGTGTCATTGATGCCATGGATAAAGAATTTAATTTTCCCGGGAAATTATTTGCGTCTTTTTATTACAATGGTCCAAGATACATTCAGCCAATGCGTGTCAGTTATGATGGTGAAGAAGATATTATCACATTGACTAGACAACTGGTTGGAAAGACAAATCCGGCAGAGGCAGGACCAGAAACGATACGCGGACGCTTTAGTGAAGATAATTATGAGAAAGCAAGTCGTGAAAAGCGATTGGTGAATAATGTGATTCATGCATCTGATGCTAAAGAAAGTGCCGAACGGGAATTACAAATTTGGCAAAATTATTTATAAGAAAATACGAAATGCTGATAAAGCTCTTGTGGATGAAAAAGCTATTGTTAAAACGAAGGTTCGTAATGGAAAGATGAGGAATTCATCTTTTCTTTTACGCTTCTTCATCTTTTAAACAAGCTATAGATTTTCTAATAGATATTACCAGAAATTACCAATTGCATATGATGCGTTCGCTTAATTTTTATTAGGAAATAAGAATTCTCTTTTTTTACATTGACAACGCTGAAAACCAATGCTAGAATGAAATTGTTAATTCAGACTGTTACTCTTTCGAGGCATCACTGAAAATTTTTCAGGGTGTTTTGGAAGAGTTTTTTGTTTGTTGAGGTGAAGGATATGTTGAAAATATTTAAGAGAACAAAAGAAGACGATGTGTATTCTCCGGTCGCAGGAACATGTATAAAAATTGAAGATGTAAAGGACCAAATGTTTGCCAATAAACTGTTGGGTGATGGAATTGCCATTCTTCCATCGAAGGAAACCATCTATGCGCCAATCGATGGCCAATTGATAATGTTGGCGAATACGAAACATGCCTTTGGTATTAAAAATAAACGGGGGTTAGAAATACTGGTGCATGTAGGCTTAGACAGTGTGAAACTAAAGGGGAAAGGTTTTACCGTATATAAAGAGCTACATGAACATGTTCGTAAAGGGGAAGCTATTTTAAGCTTTGATCAAGCATTATTTGAACAAGAGCAAATAGATATGACCGTTCTGATTATTATTACGAGCAAGTCTGTGATTACTCATAAAACTTATGGGCAGGTATCATCTGCACATAACATCATGAAGATTGCATCGTAATCATCCTATGTATGGAAAGAGGTGAAATGGTATGCGGGTCATTAAGAAATTAAATAATTGTGTTGCTTTATGCATCGATAAAGATCATAACGAATTAATTGCTGTAGGTACTGGCATCGGTTTTGGCAAGATTCCATATGAACTAAAAGACTTAAGCATCATACAAAGAACGTATTACAACGTTGATCAGAAATACTTCCAACTGTTGCAATGTATTGACTATGACGTTATCGATGTGGCTACGAAAATCGTGGATTATGCGAAACGACGTATCCCATACGAATTAAGTTCAAATGTTATCTTTTCATTAGCCGATCATATTCAATTTGCCTTACAAAGGCATCAACAAGGATATATGATGAATTTCATGCTTACGGATGATTTGAAACAATTGTATAAAAAGGAATGTGCTATCGGTACCTATGCATTAACCATCATCCGGAAACAATTAAAGACTACTTTACCTGATGATGAAAAGTATGCCATTGCATTACATTTTATTAATTATGAAACCACCAATACAAAAGGGCAGAAAGCTGACCATAAAATACTTAACGACATTACGCAAATCATCGAAAGTGAATTTCATATCGAAATTGATAAAGATGGTTTCAACTATGCACGTTTTATCACACATATCCGCTATTTAATGAAACGCATCGCGGAAAAAGAAACATTAAAAACGGAAAACTCCATTCTATATGAAGAAATGGTTGCTAATTTTCCTAAAACGAATGCTTGTGTCCAAAAGCTTTGTACATATTTAGAAAAGAAGATGAATTGCCAATTAGAAAGTGAAGAAATTTTATATTTGATGCTGCATGTAAATCGTTTATGCATGCGTGAGGGGAAAAGCGGATAACCGCCTGGGGAAAGTCTTTTGGTATTAAAACAATGTATCGGCCGTACCATTGTTTAATACATATAGAGGAGGAGCAAAATGTCTAAAAATAAATTTCAGAAATTATCTGAGAATATCGTAAATTACATAGGTTCAAAGGACAATGTTACGTATTTTGTACATTGTGTTACGAGATTGCGTTTTAATTTAAAAGATAAGAGTTTATCAAAGCCGGAAGAGATTGAAAAGCTTCCTGGGGTATTAGGATGTCAATGGCAGGGGGATGAGTTACAAATCATCATTGGGCAAGATGTAGATGATGCTTATCGTTTGATATGTAAAGAGCATGGTTTTGTAATGGAAGATGCCATTGATGAAGATTTGGATGTATCAGTGAAAAAGGAAAAGAAAAAGTTAACGATGAAAGGAGCATTTTCTGCAATTGCGGATATTATTTCCGGTTCGCTGATACCTTTTATCCCGGTTTTGATCGGTGCCGGTATGATCAAGGTGCTATGTCTGTTACTATCGACCTTTGGTATACTTGATCCCGCTAGTTCTACATACAACATGTTATCCATTGTAGGAGATGCCGGTTTCTATTTCTTACCTGTTTTTATCGGTAAAGGTGCGGCAAAGAAATTCAATACGGATGAAGGTTTAGGAATGCTGATGGGTTTGATGCTGGTAGCACCATCATTTATAGCATTAGTTGATGAAGGAGCTTCTATCACGTTGTTTGGCTTACCTGTTTATGCAGGTACTTACAGCTATATGGTTTTCCCAGTCATTTTATGTGTTATGATCATGGCACCAGTAGAGCGTTTCTTTAAGAAGATATCGCCAAGCTTTTTAAGAGTGATTATGGAACCATTCGCTACTTTACTTGTGATGATTCCACTAGCCTTCTGTGTGCTGGCGCCTTTAGGTGCAATCTTAGGTACGTATATTACGGCATTTCTGATGTGGCTGTATGAGACAACGGGTTTTATCGGCATGGCAGTGCTAGGTGCACTATATCCATTCCTTGTTATTACCGGTATGCATAATGCGACAACACCGTACTGGTTGGAGTCTTTTACAAAATTTGGCTATGAACCCATCGTATCCCCGATAGACTGTCTGAATAATATTAATCAAGGATTAGCAGCAGCGGCAGTTGCTTGTAAAACAAAGAATAAAGAATTAAAATCAACAGGGTTATCATGTGGATTTACAGCAATTATTGCCGGCATTAGTGAACCATCCATGTTTGGTGTAAATTTAAAATATAAAACACCATTGATTTGTGTTTGTATCGGTAACTTCTTTGGCGCCGGATTATGTGGCTTGTTGCAAGTATATTGTTACAATGTTTATGGAACCGGGGGAATGTTTGCCATCCCTTGCTACATAGGACCGACCGCGACGAATATTATCTTTTATATTCTTGCGATGTTGTTAGGAGGAGCCATCACTTTTATCGCGACGTATATAACGTTTAAAGATTGTGCATAGAAAGGAGATAACTATGAGTCTACGAAATGATTTCTTTTGGGGTGGTTCTACTTCAGCGGATCAATGTGAAGGAGCATGGCAAGAAGGGGGAAAAGGGATAAATGCAGTTGATGTCATGACGGCAGGTGATGTTAATACCCCAAGAGCGATCACCCTGGATATTGATCCAAAGAAAAATTATCCTTCGCATAAAGCGATAGATCATTATCATCGCTATCAAGAAGATATTGCTTTATTTAAGGAGATGGGTTTTCGCATGTATCGCTTTTCCATTGATTGGTCCAGAATATATCCGAATGGTTATGATACAAAACCCAATGAGGAAGGGTTACAGCATTATGATGAAGTTATAGCATATTGCAGGAAGTGTGGGATAGAGCCGATGGTGACATTATGCCATTTTGAGACACCGATAGGAATGTTTAAAAAGTTTGGTTCTTGGCTTCATCGCGATGCCATTGATTGTTTTGTTCGCTATTGTGAAACAGTGTTCAAACGTTATAATGGAAAAGTTAAATATTGGCTGCCTATTAATGAAATCAATACGATGACCGATTGTCCATGGTGGGCAGGTGCTATAAGCGAAGATGCCAGCTATAAAGAGCGTATGATTGCCGCCTATCATCAATTGATAGCACATGCAAAGGTGGTAACCTTGGCTCATGAAATCAATAAGGAGAATCAAGTAGGCAGTATGTATGGAGGAATCTTTTCATACCCTGCTACATGCCATCCGGATGATATTATGGCAAATGAAACATTTATGAAGAACTATATGTTTTACGTAGATGTGCAAAATCGTGGATATTATCCATCTTATAAACGCAAAGAACTGGCAAGAAAGGGAATTGTTTTACCAGTACAAAAGGAAGATGATGACATTCTAAGAAAGGGAGTTGTAGATTTTATTTCCTATAGTTACTACAATACGGTAGTTGTTGGAAAAGATACGAAAGATTTTGATTTGATATCCTTTACGACAGGCTATACAAATCCCTATTTAGAAAAGACAAAATGGGGATGGGAAATTGATCCGGTTGGTCTTCGCTATTCTTTAAATTATATGTATGATCGTTATCAAAAACCTATCTTTATCGTTGAAAATGGAATCGCAGATTATGATATATTGGAAGATGGCAGCGTACAGGATACGTATCGAAAATATTATTTAAAAAATCATATAACGGAATTGAAGAAAGCGGTTGATTATGATGGAGTAGATGTCAGAGGATATTTATGGTGGGGGCCGCTAGACATCGTAAGCTCAGGAACCGGTGAAATGAAAAAGCGGTATGGTTTCATTTATGTTGATGTAGACGATCAAGGGAATGGCAGTGGAACGCGTTATAAGAAGTGTTCGTTTGCTTATTATAAGAAAGTCATACAATCAAATGGAGAAGATCTGGAAATCACAGAGTAAAAAAGCAGAAAAGCAGAGTATAGGAAATGCACTTATAATTTATGTATCCCCCGTATGGGGTACACTTTATGATGATGTCATCAAGACTCTGCTTTTCATTCCTTGTGAAATGACTTAACATTTATTTGGAATTTGTGGATAAATTTACAATTGAATCTGTACATAGAAAAAAAATAATGCTATAATATCTGCGCACGATTTCATGTGCCGGCTTAGCTCAGTTGGTAGAGCAACGCACTCGTAACGCGTAGGTCGTAGGTTCAAGTCCTATAGCCGGCACCATATTTGTAATGAAGGCCACGATAAAAGTGGCGTTTTTTATGAAAGCAGAAAAGTATACACTGGTTCCTTACCTCCCAGTATAATAATAGGCAATTCATAACATAAAAATAAAAGCACATGTTTTTTTGTGTTTTATCTATTTTTACTTATGGCCTTGCTTATTATGTGAGGTCATTTTTTATTGGAGGATATGCAAATGAAAAGAAAAGTGATTATTGACTGTGATCCGGGGATTGACGATAGTTTAGCGTTGATGCTGGCATTATCATCTTTAGAGATTAAAGTGTTAGGCATTACCATTGTTTGTGGAAATGCTCCATTACAACTTGGCTTTGCGAATGCTAAGAAAGTATTGCGCCATATGAATCGCCTGGATGTTCCTATTTATCTGGGAGCAGATAAACCTTTACAAAAACCTTTCTGTGATGCTTTAGATACTCATGGCAGTGATGGCTTAGGTGAAAGTTATTTAGAAGAAGTAGCGGGCTATGAGCAAAACATAGATGCTGTTAGCTTTTTATGTGAAACATTAACAAAGGAAGCTTGTTCCATTATCGCGTTGGGGCCTTTGACAAATCTGGCGCATCTCATACAGCAGAATGCCGCAGCGTTTGCCAACATCGAACAACTTGTTTCCATGGGAGGCAGTTATAAAGCACATGGTAATTGTTCACCCGTTGCGGAATACAATTACTGGGAAGATCCTGAGGCAGCTGCGATTGTCTATCATGAAATGGAACGCCTACAAAAACAAATCCATATGGTTGGCTTAGATGTGACACGAAAGATCGTATTAACACCGAATTTGCTTTCTTATATCGAACGTCTTGATGCAAAACAAGGAAGTTTCATTCGCAAAATAACAAAATTTTATTATGACTTTCACTGGAAACAAGAACATTTGATTGGCTGTGTGATCAATGATCCACTCGCAGTGGCATATTTTCTAAATCCTGCTATTTGCAGCGGCTTCAGCTCAAATGTACAAGTTGCGTGTGATGGGCTATCCCGTGGACAAACAATTGTGGATGCTTATGACTTTTATCAGCGAAAAGCCAATGCACATATTCTCACACAAGTCGATGTGCATGCATTTTTCCGCTTATTTATCAGCCGTATCTTAGCAATCCCAACCGATGCCTTAGATATTTTGGATACCGTATGTTAAGGAAGGAAAGGGAAGACATGAAAACAAAATTTACCATTTATCATATTAGTATGATAGCACTGGCTGTGGTGCTCAATTTGATTGGTGGACAAATCGCACTTATGCTGAAACTGCCGATTTATTTAGATAGTATGGGTACTATGTTTATTGCGGCAGTCTATGGCCCTTTCTATGGGATGCTGCCAAGTTTGTTAAGTGGCTTAATTTTAGGAATAACCGTTGATATGTATTCCTTATACTATGCTCCTGTCGGTATCTTTCTGGGATTGCTTGCCGGCTTTGTTTGGCGTAAAAAGCAAGATAAGCGATGGTGGTTTTTCCTTGGTGCTTTGATGATCAGTGTGCCAACGTCCTTCTTAAGTGCATTGATTACAGCGTATCTATTTGGTGGTATTACCTCGAGTGGCTCTACCTTTTTTGTGCAGCTTTTAGCGAAAACACCTTTAGGATTGACAATGAGCTGCTTTGTGGTGCAAGTGATCACCGATTATATTGATCGTATGATTACGCTGCTATTTGTCGCTGCCTTATTAAAAAAGCTGCCAACAAGCCTACTGCATAATCTAAAACGACATGCAGAACGTTAATTGGACAGCGAACATAAGTAAAATGGTATTAGGTTTTATAGATAAGCAAGAGCTTTAAGAAGCTGCTAGTATAAAAGGAATTAGAAACAAATGAATCACGCTTCATATGAGCTATGCGCATTCGGTAATTTTCCGAATGGCATGGACAGGACAAAGCTCATAACAGAGCCCACAGTGAAGGCAATGGGATTGTACGATATGGTAAGGCTTGCCTTGTTTGATGCACTGTTGTGGACAGCTGCTCAGACATTTATTACAACCAATGCAATTTGTTTGTATCTGATAGCCATCCTGAAGCAGTTGTACATCATCCTCCATGCGTAAGCATTCGCGATTGATGGGTTCCTTACCTAAATCAAACCATTCCAACACACCCTTTGCTACTTTAAAGGCTTCTAGAATATAACGAGAATCTTTCGGATACACTTGCTTCATCTGTGGGTTCTCCATAAAGATTTTATCGATCCACATGACTTGCTTTGTTAAATGTTCGACTTCTCCCTGCAGGCGTATCATTTGCCAGGAGGCATTCATTCCGGTAATGGCAATGACTGGCTTCATCATTAACTCCTGATAAAAGGCTTTTCCTCTTGCTGTACAAAAGTAAATGGCATTTTCATCCGCCAGCATTACATCAATTATGCGATTCTTTGGATTTCCTTGGGCATCTACACTGGCCATGGCTACACTGCGGATGTTGCGCAATTCTTGTAAGAGATCTTGTTTTTTCATATGCATCCTTCTTTCTTGACAACTTAACTATAACCCAAGCATAACGGAAAAGAAAGTTTGCTGTTTGGAAAATACCATTAAGAAAGAAGAGGCTGTACATAGAGAATCTTTTCATCTTGTTGCTTATTATCTTTTATCATTCTTTATTAAAGACTTGTTGGCTTTTGACTTGTCTTTATTATCCAGAGGCAATGTTAAGTTCTTCTCATTGCATAAGCTTGATTGACATAGTGATCAGCATATAAAAGGTTGCTAGCTCATAACCATTAAAAGAGGCACTGGCCTCTTTTTTTGTTGGAATGCTTATATCACTTGCATAATCCATTGGCTTGAAGTTGTGTATATAGCATTTCCTCTTCTTCCTTTGGCATATGACATTTCCCCATGGTGACACTTGGTTTTGTCTTGCCATGGAAATCACTGCCACAAGTAATCAATAAATTGTGTTGTAATGCGGCTTGTTTATAATAAGCAATTTGCTCTGGTGTATGATAACTGCTGTACACCTCAATGCCATTGAATGGCAGTTTCAGCAAAGCTTCTAATAAAGCCGCATCTTCTTTCACATTATTACCGGGATGGGCTAACACTGCCAGAGCATGTTGTGAATGATAGAGGGCAATAGCTTTTTCCATACTCATATAATGAATAGGCACATAAGCTACTTTTCCTTGCGCACAATAATCCCAATAGAAATTCACATAAGGGTTATCACTGCGTGCACCACCAAAATAATAAGGTTTCATATGGGGATTGTCTTTATTACGCGCATCCTCCATGGCGATTTCACAAATGGTTTCGGCCACATAAATGCCGTGAAAGCTGCGTCGTTTTAATTCTTCTTCATCAATATAAATATGCAAATGTTCTCTTAATAAAGCCAATCGCTGAGCGCTTGCCTGTTGCTCCTGGGTTATAATATCTTTTTCAATTTCGGCATATTCTTTTGCCTCGGGATTTATGCCATAGCCTAATAAATGAAAGTCGTGGCCTTGAAATGTACAATCCAGTTCGATTGCCGGTATCAATTGTACTCCTTTGGTATCTGTAACATCGTGATAAGCTCTGGTCGAATTATGATCAGCGATTGCCATAACGCGCAAACCGTTATGGTTGGCTTGCTCACATAATTCTTTAACGCTAAATTCGCCATCAATGCTGTATTGGGAATGCATGTGTAAATCAATGGTATTCATAAAGTAGCTCCTTTCAAGTTTCGATAATATAAGGGATAGGCAGTCGTGCTTTTTCTTCTTTGCTTAGCTGTGTTGTGATAAAAACATCAAACTGAGAGAACTTGGCATATTGATAATGGGCATATCGCTCAAATTTAGAGGCATCGGATACCAAGATGGCTTTATGTGATCGTTCTAAGATCGCCTTGTTCATCATCAACTCATCTTCACGCATATTGGCAGGACCATCCAAATCTTTACAGCCATCCATGCCAAAGATACACACATCAAAGAAAAGTGATTGGATCAAAGGCATGCTAAAATCGCCCGATAAACGCTTACCTTCAGGTACATACGTGCCACCTGTCATAATAATCTTATGACCACTATCCTGCATGGAAGATACTAAGTCTAAAGAATTTGTCACAAAGGTCAGCTGCTTCTTCTGTTTCAAAAACATACCGAGATAAGCGGCTGTGCTGCAAGCGTCAATATAGATGATATCATCATCATGAAGAAAGGCCGGCACTTGTCTGGCAATGCGTCGTTTTTCCTGAATATATTCTTGTGAGCGAATATCGTAGGGAATATCGATATTGCTGGAACGTTCTCGGGCTCCGCCATGGGTACGGTATAAGACACCTTTTTCTTCTAAAAAAGCCAAATCTTTGCGAATGGTTTCACACGATACCAGCAATTCTTTTGCCAGCGCTTGTACATGAACGATATGCCGTGTAGCTACGATCTGTTCAATTTGCTTGCGACGCAGGGTTGTTGTTTTTGACATGTCATCCCTCCTTACTTTGATTTTATCAAAACAAAAGAAAATTACAAGAAAGAATGGAAAACAGAAGAATTTATGTTTGCATTTCAGCAGATATATGTTTTGTATCGTGGAAAACAAAAGGAAATACGATGGGTATCTAATGGTTTTATTCCTTTGCCTGCATGCTTGTTCCTTATTTCCAATGATTGCCAGTTAGATAAAGGATCGACGGTATTGACACGATAAGTTATCCATGGTAAACTTCTATCGAAATTTCTGTTAGATTAGACTAACTTATGGAGGACTTATGATTGATAAAAGGTTATTAAAAGAGATGCCACAAGCAAAAGTCATGGTATGGAAACAGGTATTCATGCAATGGCTGGGCATGTTGAGCAATATCGGAATGGTTTTTCTTTTCGCAAATATCTTTGTGGAAATGTTTCAGGATACCTTGACGTTACGCAATCTGATGCTATGTGCCATCGGTGTCATATTGATGATTATCGTTCGCATGCTTACCAGTATGCAGGCAAGCCGATATTCCTATAGGGCAAGCTGTGATGTTAAAAATCATCTTCGTCAACGCATATATGAGAAGTTGCTGGAGCTAAAGAACAGTTATACGCAACATATTGCGACAAGTGAACTGGTACAGCTCAGCGTGGAAGGTGTTGATCAGCTAGAGACGTATTTTGGACGATATCTGCCACAGTTTTTCTATAGCATGTTAGCACCGTTGACTTTATTTTTGATTCTTGTCTGGCTAGATTGGCGAAGCTCTTTGGTGTTGTTGGTATGTGTACCACTAATTCCACTCTCTATCATCGCCGTACAAAAGTTTGCGAAAAAGCTGTTATCAAAATATTGGACGAGCTATGCCAGTCTTGGAGATAGCTTCTTAGAAAATCTGCAAGGTTTAACTACCTTAAAAATCTATCAGGCCGATGGATATAAGCATGAAGAAATGAATAAAGAAGCAGAAACGTTTCGCCGTATTACGATGAAGGTGTTGACGATGCAGTTAAACAGTGTAAGTGTGATGGATCTGATAGCTTATGGTGGGGCAGCAATTGGCAGTATCGTAGCCATGATTGCATATCGAAATGGTTCTATTTCATTATTTGCTGTCATCAGTATCGTGTTGTTATCAAGTGAATTTTTCATTCCCTTACGTCTGTTGGGCTCATTTTTCCATATTGCGATGAATGGGATTGCCGCAAGTGCGAAAATCTTTCGTTTGTTGGATATACCACTTCAGGAAGAAGCCAAATGCACATTATCCGATGAACCCATTGTCATGCAACTATCGCATGTTACCTTTGCTTATGATCAACAGCGTGTTGTCTTACAGGATGTCAGCTTAAACGTTTTGGCAAACAGCTTTGTATCCATCGTAGGCGAAAGTGGCTCTGGTAAGAGCACGATTGCTAAGTTATGTTGTGGATTTGCATCGGATTATCAAGGGAGTATCACTGTACAGGGGATAGAGCGTTCTTCTTTAGCTGATGCATCCTTTTATAAAAAGGTGATGTATGTGACCCATAAGCCAACCATCATAAAAGGAAGTGTTCGTGAAAACTTACGAATGGGTAATCCTTTAGCAAGTGATGAGGCGTTATGGAAAGTTTTGCAAGATGTCTGTATCGCGGATTTCTTACAGGAACAAGATGGTCTTGATACGATGTTAGAGGAAGGCGGACAGAATTTGTCTGGAGGGCAGCGGCAGCGTCTGGCAATGGCCAGAGCATTATTGGCGGATCGAGAAGTCTATATTTTCGATGAGGCAACTAGTAACATCGACATGGAAAGTGAAGATGCTATTTTACAGTTGATTCATCGTTTAAAGAAAGAAAAAACGGTATTATTAATTACCCATCGTTTAAGTAGTGTTGTAGATAGTGATTGTATTTATGTCATGGAAAAAGGAAGCTGTGTAGAACAGGGGACACATGAAGAATTAAGGAAACAAAACGGTGTATATGAACGTATGTTTAAACAACAACAGACACTGGAACAGTTTTATAAGGAGCAAACAGTATGAAACAAGAAAGTAATTTTAAACTGATGCTGCGCATGAGCAGCTTAGTAAAACCATTAACAGGTTATATGATATTAGCCATTACATTAGGGGTCACTGGCTTTCTTTGTGCCATCTTCATTCCCTATTTTGCCTCTTTATTGATTGCACATATCGCTATACAGGCACCGGATTTTCCCATCTCTGTATTCTTTATCATAATGGGAGTATGTGCTATCTTGCGAGGTATTTTGCATTATGGAGAACAAGCATGCAATCATTATATTGCTTTTAAATTGTTAGCTATTTTAAGAGATCGCGTATTTTCCACTTTACGTCGCTTATGTCCGGCAAAGTTAGAAGGGAAAGATAGTGGCAATCTGATTTTTTTGATCACCAGTGATATTGAGGCCTTGGAGGTTTTTTATGCCCATACGATTTCTCCTATCTTCATTGCCATCCTTACTTGTTTGATCTTATTAGGTATGTTTCTCAACCTGCATCCTGTTTTTGCCCTTATTGCCTTCTTTGCCTATTGCAGTATTGGCATCTTATTGCCATTGTATATTACCAAAAAAGGGAAAGCGGATGGAAAAGCATCACGTAAGGAATTTGGCGATTTAAGTGATTATACATTGGAGTCTTTGCGAGGAATGCAGGACATCTTGCAGTATGAAGCAGGCAAGGAACACTTAGCGGGTATGCAAAAGCGCAGTACGATTGTAAATGAACGGCAAAAGAAATTGAAGCACTATGAAGGTGTGAGTATGGCGCTGGCCAATATGGCTATCATGGGTTTCTCTTGTATAATGGTGCTTTGTGCAGGTTGGCTCTATCTATTGAATGAAATCAGTTTTACCAGTGCGCTGATGGGAAGTGTTTTACTGCTTTCTAGCTTTGGACCAGTGATGGCACTCAGCAATTTATCAAATAATCTATTGATTACAATGGCCAGTGCAAGACGCGTATTGCATCTGTTGGATGAACAGGAGCAGGTAGAAGAAATCAATGGTAAGCAGAAGGTAACTTTTGGTGACATGTGTTTGCAGAAGGTATCCTTTGCTTATGCTGATGAGATGATCTTACAGGACTTTCATGCGGTGTTTGAAAAGGGAAAGATTACAGGTATCTTAGGAAAAAGTGGTTCTGGTAAATCCACTTTATTAAAACTCTTAATGCGATTTTGGTCTGTTACACAAGGTCAGATTCATGTGAATGATACAGCAATAAAGGATATCAATACAAAAGACTTACGGCAGATGCAGGGGTATGTGACCCAGGATACGGTACTGTTTCATGATTCCATCTTGAATAATATTCGCATTGCCAAACTAAACGCATCGATAGATGAAGTAGAGGCGGCATGTAAAAAGGCTAATATCCATGATTTTATTATGTCGTTGCCAAAAGATTATGCTACACCGGTTGCAGAACTTGGAGAATCGTTATCGCAGGGAGAACGTCAGCGTATTGCTTTGGCAAGAGCTTTCTTACATGATGCACCTTGTCTTTTACTGGATGAGCCAACCAGCAATCTGGATGCGCTAAATGAGGCGGCCATTTTAAGTAAGCTAGCTGAACAGAGAGATAAAACTATCGTTTTGGTATCTCATCGTCCAAGTACATTGCGCTTTGTTGATCATTTGATTCAAATGAAGCATACGCGTAGCAGCTGATGGTTCGCATGAAATTCACATTTGCCGCCATGCGTATGCATCAAGAAACATGTAAAAAAGTTTCTAAGTCAATCGAGGAAAAAGGAGTAAATGAAAAGTGAGGAAACATATAACGAAGAAAAGAGACCAGGAAAAACAAACGATTCGTTTTATGATTGATCTATATTGCCATAAGCATCATAAGGAACATCCTTGTCAAGAATGTGAAGATCTATATGCCTATGCCAGTAAGCGTATCGAGCATTGCCCTTTCATGGAAACTAAGACATTTTGCAGCAGCTGTAAGGTGCATTGTTATCGAAAAGAGCAGCGTGATAAGATCAAAGAAGTGATGCGTTTCAGTGGCCCTTATATGCTGTTGTATCATCCACTCATGGCCCTTAGACATATGATAAACACAAGTAAGCAGCATTGGGAAAAAAGAAAAACAAAAGGAGTTTCGTGATATGAAATTAGCGTATTTATTGATTGGTATCATTGCCACGGGGTTAGGAGCAATCGGGGTTGTTTTACCCGTTCTACCTACAACGCCCTTTCTGTTGTTGGCGGCTTATTGTTTTGCGAAAAGTTCAAAACGTTTTCACACATGGCTGATGCAGACATCCATGTATCAAAATCATTTAGCCAGCTTTGTTGAACAGCGCAGCATGCGTTTGCGTACGAAGGTATCGTTGTTAAGCTTTGCCAGTGCCATGCTATTATTGGCTATGTATTTTATGGAGCATCTGTATTTGCGTCTGTTTCTGCTTTGTTTAATGGCGTTTAAATATTATTACTTCCTATGTCGTATTGAAACCATACGCTCCTAAGCAAAAGTTCTGATTAATTATGATTCTATGTTTAACCTTTACAAGGGATGTTTGCCATGACAATAGCGACAAACTAGAAAAGAGGAAAACGTAACATGTTGAGCAAGCTTGCATAGGGAATTTCAAAAAAAGATAGTCTGCAAATATTATGAAAAAGCTGTATCAACCATGTTCTTTCTAATAAAGGTGGGAGAATACTTGCTGCTTTTTTAGAAGGATTGCGATGTTTGTTAGTATCCTTGGGAATGCCTTTCGTATTCCTTTCTATTCTGTTTATTTTATGATAAAATGCAAATAGAAAACATGAGGTGAAAAAATGAAAACAACATTAGTAGTTTTGGCAGCCGGTATGGGCAGTCGATATGGCGGATTAAAACAGATGGATCCATTAGGACCTAATGGGGAAGCAATTTTGGAATTCTCAGCATATGATGCAATTAAAGCAGGCTTTGATAAAATTGTCTTCATTATAAAAAAAGAAATGGAAAAGGATTTCAAAGAATTAATTGGGGATAAGATTGCACGAAAAGTAGAAGTGGAATATGTTTTCCAAGACATTGATTCTGTATTGCCAAGTGGATTCCACATTCCTGAAGGAAGAAGTAAACCTTGGGGTACGGGACATGCATTGTTATGCTGTAAAGATGTGTTGCATGAACCATTTGCCATCATTAATGCAGATGATTTTTATGGCAGAGAATCTTATAAGATTTTGCATGACTATTTGGCAGATCCAAACCATACAGACTATTGCTTGATTGGTTACATCTTGGAAAATACCTTAACAGATAATGGCAGTGTGACAAGAGGTATCTGTCAATCCGAAAACGGTCTGTTAACAGAAGTTAAAGAATGTGCCAAGATTGAAAAGCATGAAAACGGTGTGCAATATTTTGAGAACGATGAATGGATCGATGTGGACGCAACTTCATTGGTATCAATGAATATGTGGGGATTCTTCCCTGATTATGTGGAAAAGATTGAAACAAAGTTCCATGCATTTTTAAATGAAAAAGTACCGGAAAATACTATGAAATCAGAATTTTTAATTCCTGTGGTAACCGATGAATTGATCAAAGAAGGCAAGGCCACGGTGAAGTTATTGAGCAGCAATGAAAAATGGTTCGGTGTTACGTATCAGGAAGATAAGCCGGGAGTAAAAGCTGGTATTAAGGCATTGGTTGATAAAGGCTTATATCCAAGTGATCTTTGGAAATAAGTAAAAAACGGTTAAGAACGATAAAGCATAAAAAAAGGAAGTCGCTTTCATGCTATCTTGTCGCTGGCAAGCACAAGATGCATAGAGTTCTTCCTTTTTCGCTTTTATGAGACGATTGTTTTTGCTTGTTACTTCTATTGCTTAAAATTGCTTGAGAAATGTTTCATGGTCTTCTATACAGCGTCTTTTTCTTGTGTTTCATAACGCTGTTGCATGGCTTCATATAAGCGCATAAATTCATAATGATCTTTTGTATAAAGCTCCTCCAGCTGATAAGAGAAATTAAAATCATCGTCATATCCTGCGAAGATGTTTGGCAGATACTCATATAGCTGATTTGCTAAGGCTTCGACATGCTCAATATCAACACCGATTACTTCAAACACTTTTTTTACAGTGAAAACCAAAAAGCGTACGCGATAAGGACCACCCTTATATCCTACTTGTGCACATGTCCAATAGATTTTATCACGGGGAATGACGGTAATCTTGGTACTGCATAATAATAAATATGAAGATGTTAAGACAATTTTTTCACCATAAGGTTTTTTCCCTTCAGGAAACTCATATATGTATTCTTCAAATAACAGTCCATTTGCTGCATCCTGATTGATTTTCTCGGCAATTTCTTGCTTACTGCCGTCTTGATAAGGAAGAATGAGATTTTCCCCTTGGGCATCAGCTTTCCTCGTACGAATAGTCCCGATAACATCCGCGCATACAACGATGACGATTAAGACGATACCTATACTATAAATAGTGTTTTTAAAGGATGGATTCCTGGCAAATTCATCTTGTAAAAGAACATAAAGAAGTACCATGAAACAGACAAATAAAAGTGTACAGATGCGCAATCGCCTTCTTGTGGCTTTGTGAATACGTTTGGATTCTTTAACTAAAAACTTTTCAATCATAAAACATCACTCCTCTTCAACTTCTTTTATGCTATCCTTCTATAAGGGATAAGCCATTGAAAATGGTATTTACCTTCTTCATGGTGATGACTATATCATATTTTTCTATTAAAAGCTTGTAAGATATGACACAAATTTCCATTTTGTTTCTATCGTTTTAAGCTTATTAGAAAAAAAGGATGATTACATAGAAAGAGGCGTTTTTTCTTATTAGCTAAGATAGACAGAATGTACGTTTGCTGTATTTGACTTACTGGGAAAAGTTTTATACAATGGAAGCACTTGTGTAAAAATTAAGGAGCTTGAACTTTATGGACGCAAAACGAGAAAAATTATCCTCCCGCTTGGGATTTATCTTTTTATCCGCGGGATGTGCAATTGGATTAGGTAATATTTGGCGTTTTCCTTATATGGTAGGAAAATATGGCGGTGGAGCTTTTGTGTTGGTATACTTATTCTTCCTTATTATATTAGGACTTCCTATTATCGTCATGGAATATGCCGTAGGGAGAGGATCAGGAAAAAGTGTTGCCCGCAGTTTTCATATTTTAGAGAAACCGAAACAAAAATGGCATATCTTTTCTTATGTGGCAATGCTGGGGAATTATTTATTAGTAATGTTCTATACGACGATTGCTGGATGGATGCTGGCATATTTCGTCAAGATGGCGAGCGGTGAATTTCATGGCGCAACAACACAACAAGTAAAAGAAGCTTTTCAAACATTACAACAAGATCCTTTGGCTTCTGTCTTTTGGATGATTCTGGTGGTGCTGATTGGTTGTGGTATTTGTGCACTGGGATTACAAAAAGGGGTAGAAAAGATTACGAAGGTAATGATGGGGTTATTGTTGGGCGTTATGTTGCTATTGGTTGGTAAAGCCCTGAGTCTTACGAATGCTATGGAAGGTGTAACCTTTTATTTAGTCCCTGATTTTGATAAGCTGTTGCAAAACGGTTTGTTTGATGCAATTTATGCGGCGATGGGGCAAGCCTTTTTCACCTTAAGCATCGGTATGGGAGGCATGGCTATTTTTGGCAGCTATATCGATAAACAGCATTCTTTAACCGGCGAAGGAGTGCGAGTGATGGCATTGGATACCTTTGTGGCTATCATGGCAGGGCTTATTATCTTTCCGGCCTGTATGGCATTTGGTGTAGCTGCGGATAGTGGTCCCGGCTTGGTTTTTGTGACACTACCTAATATTTTTAATGTGATGGACAATGGACAGTTATGGGGAACTTTATTTTTCATCTTTATGAACTTTGCGGCTTTATCGACCATCATCGCCGTATTTGAAAATATTGTTTCTTTCTCCATGGATTTGTTCGCCTGGACCAGAAAGAAAAGTGTCTTATTAAATATCTTAATTCTGATTGTGGGCAGTATTCCTTGTGCTATTGGCTTTAGTGTCTTATCCGGTTTTCAGCCTTTTGGAGAAGGAAGTGCCGTTTTAGATCTGTTGGATTTCTTAGTATCGAATGTTATTATGCCACTTGGTTCTTTGGTATTTGTCTTCTTTTGTACGCGCAGCTTTGGCTGGGGATGGAAAAATTTCCTGCAAGAGGCAAATGCGGGGGAAGGATTGCCTTTTCCAAAGAACATGCGTTGGTATATCAGCTATCTTTTACCTGTCATTGTCGTGTTTATCTTTATATTGGGGCTTTGGGATAAATTAAAGCTGATGTAGCGATATGAAACTTGCTTAATAATAATTACATAGGTTAAAAGATTTCTTTTATGTTGGCTAGGTAGTCTTCCATAAGAAATCTTTTTTGCTGTTTGATACAGATGAAGATAAAGTTTTACTGTTTTAATTTGGAAGATGGATTTTTACTGGTCGGATGCAGAAGAAGGTGAAAGAGCGTTTTTTGATAATGGCAAAAAAGGGCGTATAGAATACCATCTTATGTTTAATTTATAGATCGTAGAAAAGAAGATAAAGCAAAGTATAAAAAAGACTTCTCACACGTGCAACTTGTCTAGAAGTCTTTTCATTACTATGTAATTAGGGTAAGATCATTTGGTCTTTTCAAAAAAGTTTTCTGTAGTAGTACTGATACAGGATCTACTTTTTGGAAATTTCCATTTAAATATTAGAAAGGTTAGCGTCATCCATTGCGGGAACAGAAAGCGTATAGCTATTATTACGCAAATCAATCGTAACTTCACAACCATTCGCAAAGCGCGTTTTTTGACACTTATAATCGTGATCTAAAAATTCATGTGAGACCATCTCTTCCTTGGCGACAAGTGTATGAAAAGCACTTACGATGGCAGAGCGCTCTTGTTTCTCTTGCTTGGTTAAGCTTTTATATTCGTTATCAAATACACCATCTGTATTAGGATAAGCACCATCCTTTTCTAAATACGGCGCACCGCCGTTTAATAAGGCATACAGCATGAGATCTTCGCCATCCAGGCAAACATCCATTGGCCAAGGCAATAAGACACAGTCATGATAAACTAAGTTAAACAAAGGAACGCCGATTCCAATGCGTTCTTCTTTAGGAGAATGCATCATAAAATGATAGGGTCCATAATGAGCAAAAATTTGATAAGGCAAGGCCCATTCATTGACCTCTTCACTACTGGTCAAAATATGCTTAGACAACAACCAGGCAAAGCAAGCATTGCGATATGCTAAGCATTCTCGACGTGTCATACGATGCATAGGATGAGCACATTCATCTGGTTCATTACAGGTGAAGACATCTAAATACACCGCATCCGGATAAATGCCATGAGCAAATAACGCTTCATAATTGCGTTTTACATAGGAGCTTGCCAGACTAGCACATAAGTAATCCTGTTCACCTCCGGCCCAATAGGCATGCGAAGGGATACTGCCGTCTGGTAATTGTACACTATTTTGTGGATCATATTCCTTTCCCAGATGGTAATGATCACGATATTGATCATGCAATCCGAATACATAATGCAGCTGTTTCATCTGTTGGCATAAGGCTTGCAAGCCATCCCAACCACCGGCTTTTTCACAGGGAGGCAATATGGAAGGATGCGCATTGTCATAGCCTTCTACGCCCCAGCCATCCAGATGCAGATATAATTTATTTACGCCAAGCTGCTTCCATTCGATCATTTCTTGTCGGCGTGTTGCAAAGGTTGTTAAGGATTCATAGCGATCCGGCTTTTTCGCATCATAAAAACGGGATTGTGGCTGGACATGTGTTTGTATGCCTTTATGCAGAAAACATGCGCCAATCAATTCATCAAGGGAAGGCTGTTGAATACTTTTTTCCTTTAATGTGACAAGTAAACCGCGAGCGATGGCATCCTTGCGATAGGCCTTTGCGATGGTGTTATGATCACAATGTTCATAGAACTGCATGCGTAAGCTGCGGCGATAGGACAACTTGCCAAGACTGCTCAGCCAGCGAATGGAAACATGCGTATAGGGACCATGTGCAGGATGCTGTATTTGATAAGCACTATCCCATGGTGTATCGTTGATAAGTAAATATCCCATGTTTTCTTTAATCTGCGAAAGCCAGGGCATATAAGCACTGCTGGAACAAAAGGCTCCATCAAAAGGTAACTGACATACTTCTTTCTTCCATGTATTTGGCAACAGTAAACCCTGTTGTAAAGGAAGCAGTGTATACCAATCCTTGCTTGCCTTATCAAATGTAAAAGGCATAGGCCAAAAAACTTCCGTTACTCCTTCATCCTTAATGGGAAGGAAGTGAAAGGTGATTTCGGATGATGAAGAAATAAGTATCAAGGTCTGAAAATGAAGATCTGTATTGAAAAAGCCCTGATAATCACTTAAAATACCTTTTGCTAAGCCTACTTGACAGTAAGAATGATGAATCTGTGTCGCTTGTGTAAAAGCAAACTTTTTCTGATGATATAAGAGATAAGGGGCTTGTTGAATGCTTTGCCAATGTTGATGTGGTAAAGCAATCGATATTTGTAAGGTATCTTCTTGTAAGGTAAGGGTGATGGTATGTGCCTGTAAGTTCATGTGTCCTCCTGCTATTTTCTTTTTCTGTGTTATGATACTATGAAATAGGAAAGTTTGCAATTTTTCCTTGAACAAGGAGAATATAATAATGCTATACTATAAGCAGAATGTAGAATTTAATTGCTAAGAAAGAACAGGAGATCAAGATGAAAGTCTTATATGTGAGTGATTTGGATGGTACGTTGTTAAATGAAAACAGTTCGATCAGTGAACAGAGTTTATCTATTTTAAACACATTAATCAAAAAAGGGGTAGCATTTACGTTTGCCACGGCACGATCCTTACATTCAGCAGCCAAGGTCACAAAAGGCTTACAGCTGAAACTTCCACTAATTGTATATAATGGTGTATATGTATTGGATGCGAAGGATCACCATATCCTTGCACAGCAGGAATTTACAAAGCAACAGCTGGAACAAATTTTGCGAATTGGTGATGCCTACCGGCAGTATCCTTTTGTCTATGCGTATATCAATGGCGTAGAACGTGTATCCTATCTGCCGGACACTTTGCATCCCGGGGGTTGGCATTATCGAAACAGTCGTATGGATGATAAACGCTTTCGATCAATCGTATCCGCACAACAGCTGTTGGATGGGGATAGTTTCTATGTGACCTTCATCAATGACAAAGAAGCCTTACAACCTATTTACGAACAGCTATGTGCCTTAGATACATTTACTATTACTTTTCAAAGAGAACTAGGCAGAGAAGAATATTGGCTGGAAGTGATGCCGGCGACCGCTAGTAAAGCGAATGCTATTTTAAAATTAAAGGAACTTGGTGGCTTTGATCATGTGGTCTGCTTTGGTGATGCCATAAATGATTTGCCGATGTTTCAGGTTGCAGATGAAGCTTATGCCGTTGACAATGCTATTGAGGAACTGAAACAACAAAGCGATGGTGTCATAGGCAGCAATGAGGAGGATGGCGTCGCAAGATGGATGCAAGAGCATGCCCTTTGTGTAGAGTCATAAGGATATGTGCTATAATAGGGAATAGAAAATGGGAGGAATGACGATGATCAAATTGATCGCATGTGATTTAGATGAAACGCTGTTAAACAGCGATAAGAAAATATCCGAGAAAAATCGGATAGCAATACAACGGGCAAAGGATGAATATGGTGTACTCTTTGTACCTGCTACCGGACGCGGTTATACTTGTATTGATGATGTGTTAGACACCTTAGCATTACGTGATCAAGAAGATGCCTATATCATCAGTAACAATGGTGGAATCCTATGCACTGCAAAAGATTATCAGAAGTTACAATTTCACGCATTGCCTTTTGCTTTGGCTTGTGAACTGTTTCAATTTGGTTATGAAGCTAATGTCTGTATTCAAGTGTTTACGGATAAAGATGTTTATGCCTTCCATTTAAATGAAGATGAAAAGAAGTGGCTGTTTATGTTTAAGCCGGATAGTATTATTTGTGAAGAGACATCGTTGGCGTTTTTAAAGGATACACCAATTGCGAAAATCTTATTTCAAAATACGGATATGACATATTTACAACAAATAGCAAAACAGATGAAACCCATTACAAAGGATAAAGTCAGTGTATCATATTCCAGTAATCGCTATTTAGAATTAAATGCCATTGGTGTTGATAAAGGATTGGGCTTGAGAGAATTAGCTGCACATCTGGGAATTGCTATCGAAGATACTATGGCAATCGGAGATAATCTGAATGATTATGCGATGTTGAAGGATGCTGGTGTGGCAGTTGCGGTGGCCAATGCCGTAGCAGAGATTCAAGCTATCAGTGATTATGTTACCAAGGCGAATTGTAATGAAGATGCTGTCGCAGAAGCAATTCAAAAATTTATCTTTGCATCATGAAAAGGAGGAAGATGTATGGAATCCAGTGAACGCAGAAAGCTTATTCTGACACATATTAAGCAAAGTGAAAAACCGGTTTCAGCTAGCGCGTTGGCAACACTTGCTCATGTATCGCGTCAGATCATCGTCGGTGATGTGGCTTTGCTTAGAGCAGCAGGGCATCATATCATAGCAACACCGCGTGGTTATGTATGTGATGTTAAAGAAGCCAGTGGCATTAGAAAGACGATTGCCGTAGATCATACGGCTGAACAGATGATGGATGAAATCTATACGATCATTGATTTAGGGGGAACACTAGTTGATGTAATTGTCGAACATCCGATTTATGGGCAATTATCCGGGCAGTTACATATTGCCTCTCGCTATGATGCTCAGCAGTTTTATAAAAATGTTTGTGAAAATAGGGCAAAACCATTATCAAATCTGACCAATGGTTTACATTTGCATACACTGCAATGTCCTAGTGAAGAAGTCTATACACGCATTATTCAGCGTTTGGATGAAAAAGGATTTTTATATAAACGATAGCTAATAAGACGCTTATGAGGAACAATTGCTTTTTATCAAAAAGGAAGAGAAAGGACAACGCGAATAAAAACTCGCGTTTTTTTTTGGCCTTTTTTACGCTTTTTATGATGTCATGTCGTATATACATATGCAAGGGGAGTTTGTAAGAAAGAGGTGTAAGGTATGAAAGAAGGGATGCGTTTAGCTAATAAGTATGAAATTTTAAAAGAAATCGGTAAAGGCGGTATGTCAATAGTGTACTTGGCTATGGATTTGCACATTCATAAGATGTGGGCAATTAAGGTGATGAAGAGAACTCATAGTTCTTCTTCCATCCTTATGCAGGCTTGGACAAAAGAAGCGGATCTATTAAAAGAACTTGATCATCCCGGTTTACCGCGCATTGTTGATATTGTTGAAACAAGTGAGGAAGTTTGCATCGTCATGGATTATATCGAAGGGGAAACGATGGAAACCATGATACGCGATTATGGACCACCGCCACAAGCTAGAATAATTGCATGGGGGGTGGCATTATGCGATATCTTAGCATATCTTCATCAACAGTCACCGCCCATTATTTATCGAGATCTAAAACCCGGTAATATTATGGTAAAACCAAAGGGAGAGCTGTGTCTGATTGATTTTGGAATTGCACGTCGTTATCAAATTAACAATGATCGAGATACAACCGTCTTAGGTACGCAAGGGTATGCTTCACCTGAACAGTTTTCTATTGACCAACAAAGTGATTGTCGCAGTGATATTTATTCTTTAGGGGCAACTTTATATCATATGGCCTGTGGACGTTCCCCTTTACATAAGGAGATGCAAGCTTTGCCAGATACAATCTCCAGCGGATTACAAAACATCATGCAAAAATGCATGGAATTAGAACCAAAAAATCGATATGCTTCGATTTTACAGGTGCAATATGCGCTCTCTCATATACAGGAATATGATACGCACTATCGTCATAAACAAAAGCTGCATTTGCGTTTAACGGGTATATGTCTTTTGTTTTGCATGCTGTGTTTTGGGGGTGGTGTTTGGGCAAATGCGTATGCTCATCTATTGCATGCGCAGGCATATGAAGGTTTGCTTGAAGCAGCTTTACAGGAAAAAAGGGAGGATAAACAAAAGCAGAAATTGTATCAGGCGGTGAAAGAGTTGCCACATCGTAAAGAAGCCTATATGCAGGTAGTAGCAATCTATGCACAGGATGGTTGTTTTACTTTCTTGGAAGAGGTTGATTTCAAACGAAACATACAGCCTTATATTTCTCATGAAGATGTTTTCTATGAAGAATTGTGTTTTCAGATTGGCAAGTTGTATTGGTATTATTACGAAACAAAACAGGAGGCACAACCATCTATATCACGTATGAAGGCAGCCTACTTTTGGTTTTCAAAGGTACATACACATGTGAAAACGCAGGCATATGCATTGGCGCAAGCATATGGCAATATTGCAAAATTTCATCAGACGATTACGCTGCGTATGGAAGAGGTGGAAGATGCCGGTATGTATCAAAGGTGTTATCAAGATATGGAACACCTGTATCAGCAGCATCAAATGAAAGCACCGGCAGAAATCGTCGAGTTGGAAAGTGATCGTATGTTTGTCTGTTTATTAGTGAATTATGCTAGAGGATTACATCGTGATGGCATCAGCGAAGAGAGGATGCTATTCAGAATGAAAACAATCAAGGAAGAGGTGATGCAATTAAATACTACCACACCTAAGACAAAAGCGCTGAAAGCAGAGATCTTACGAATGTGTGAAGAAGGGACGTCACGAATACATGTGGCATGTCAAAAGGAGAAACAGGATGGAACGATGGGAAAGACTGCATGATGGCTGTATGATGTTAGGCATCATGGGATGTCTGTTGTTTGTTTGGCTATGTCATCATTGGGCTGTGTATACGGCACTATCACAACTTAGTGGCTGGAAGATGAAACGACAGCTGTCCCAACAAAGGAAAAGGAAAAAGGAACAGGTTTATTGGCGAATGCCTAATCAGCAGACTTGGAAAAAAACACAAGATGAACATTATCATCAAGCGTTTATGAAACAAACGGACACATCAGACAAAGAGCAAAGACGTATATGTTTGGAAACGACGATGCTGACAAAGGATGAGCAAAAGTGCAATGCACTTGCGCAAACCTGTATTCTGCCAGTTGTACAAAAGGAAGATATAGAAGAAGGGAAAAGAGAAGAGCGTGAGGGTAAGGTATCCTTATGAAAAGAGTAAGTAAGAAAGGTGAAAATGTCATGAGAAAAAGGTATGGATGGTTGGTTATATTGGTAATGGGTATGGTAGTATGTGGTGCTACCTCATTTTTGAAGGCACATGAAGAAACTCCTTGTTTCACCATTCAGCTTTGGAAGAATTATGAAACAAAGGATCCAATCGTGAAGCAAAAGGTGACATTGCAATATGAAGAAGAGGAAACATTGCAGACCTTTACACAGCTAAGTAATGAGGATGGAAAGGTTGTTTTTCCTATCCATGATGCAGCAATGGAAAAAGGTATGGAAGTTTTGGTTTTTATCCATCATGATGAGCAAGAAGAAACAATGAACCGTTTTTCCATATGTTTACAAAAGGATAAGCTCGATTATGTATATCATAAGGAAAAGAATGTCTTACAGCTAAAAGATAAGCAAGCACCTATCATTACGAAGGCAGCCTTATCCACTTACCAATTTAGTAAAGATCCCATTCTTATTAGCCTAACGGCGATTGATGATAGCAATACTTCACAAGAGCTAACCTATGGTGAAAAAGGAGGCCCCTTCCAAAAAGAAGCGGTTTTTACAATCGTAAACAATGGACGCTATGTCTTTTATGCCAAGGATGAGCAAGGAAATCTCAGTGCACCTTATGAGGTGAAGGTCCAAAACATAGATACAACAATACCTACTCTTATCAGTGGGGAAAAGATAACCCTCTATGATCCTCATGGAGATGGCAGACGGCCCCACACGACTTTATTTCAAACATGTTTTGCGAAGGAGTTTGCAATACGCATTCCGATCATGGATGAGGGAAGTGGCATCGCAAAGGTGACATTGTTTAGTGATGGACTGCCAATTGAAAATGATTGTCTTAACTTTGCGCAGCATCCCCAGAAAGAAGATGCTGTATTTGTCGTACGACTGCCAAAGGAAATGGTAAAAGCGCAGGGGACAATTTCTTTTAGCTTGGAAGATGCCGTTGGCAATTGCAGTGATGTTATCCCAATTTCTAGAGAGAATTCTAATATAAAGGCTGCGCACAATGATATCCTGTTAGAAAAGCAGGCAATGCAGTTGCATATAAGTGCTGATCTTACGACTGCTCATCAATATGCGAATAAAGATGTGATATGGCTAGATCAACATGTCCCGATTACCATACAAGGAACAGATACACTCTCAGGAATTTATGAGGTGCGCATTTATACCAAACAACATCATCTTTTGAAGAAACAACAATGGGATGATGAACGCAAAGAGGAATTTCATATGAAGGTTAGCACTTCGGATATTCCTTTACAATATCGTAAAGACGGCGCCTGTTTCTTTTATGTAGAAGGAAGTGATCATGCGGGGAATATAAGCAAAACAAGTTATACGTGTTATGTAGATGATCAGCGCCCTACCATTGCCTTTTTTCGTTTACAGGGACAAACGCATAAGCCGGTAGCAAAAACACAATTAGAACTTTTTTATGAGGAGCCTTTATCGGTTTATGTGCAAGCACTGGATGGGGAAGCCAGCAGTGGTATTGCCTTTATTCAATGGTATACCATAGATGCTATGGGCGTAAAAAGTGACATACATAAGGATGTAACAGATGATCATGGAGGATTGTCAATACCACTAGATGATGGTTTTAGCGGCTGGCTGTATGCGATGACGCAAGATTATTGTCATCATTCTTCCAAAGCAAGCAATCACCAGGCGTATGTGCATAGCCAAGGAATTGTCATACGTCATCAGCTTAACCCACATCTTTCTTATCAGTTGCCCCATACCCCTTATCAAGATATAGAAGGCTTGCCTTTATATACAAAATCCGCGCCGATTACCATTCATTTGCGAATGCAGGATAAAGACAGTGGTATTCAAAAAGTGTCGTGGCGTTTGCTTGGCGATGAAGAAAACACGCATCAGCTCCTATGTGATTTACAGCCAAAACAGGCATATCAGATAGATCAAAAGCTGAAACAGGATGAACAAAGTTTTCATATTACCGGTGTCAATCATAATCTTATTACCTCTTTAGAAACAGATATCGCTGTCACATCCAAAGGTAATCATTCAACGTTGGAAGTCGTGCTGATGGATTGGCACAATCGCACAGATACAGTACACATTTCGTTTTGTAAGGATACAATGGCTCCTAATGTAAACCTGTTGTTTGAAGATCAGAAAGAGGAAGGTGCAGATAACGGTTATTTTACAAAGCGGACGGCGATCCTACAAATACAGGAACAAAACTTTATCGAAAAAGGTGTAGATCTTAACATACAAAAAGATCATAAGCAAATCCAAATGGATCTGCATTGGCAAAAAGTATCTAAGGATATTTATGAAGCAAGACTTTCTTTTCAAAAGGATGGAACCTATGCGCTTGCTTTACAGGCATATGATGCAGGAAAACTGGCATCAAAAAAGCAACACACCATCTTCACGATTGACACCAAACCACCTCTAGTAACCATTGATCGTTTGGATAGTGGAAATACAAAAGGATTTTTTCATCAGCCTCAACGGATTACCATTCAGGTGGATGAGACACATTTTGATGCGGCACGCATGAAGATAGACGGAGTCGCAAAACAGCAAGAAAGACTTCTGCAATTCCCTAAACCAACCCCATGGAAGAAAGGAAAAGATGGATATTTTACTCATTTGGATTTTGTCGTAGATGGCACTTATGAATTACAGGTGCAAGCAGAAGATAAAGCAGGGCAGAAAAGTGAAAGTATATCCATCTTGCCATTTACTATTGATACACAAAAACCTCAGATTGAAATCATGGGAGTTACCGCCAATACAGCTTACCAAGGTATGGTAAAGCCAGTAATTATCTGTCGCGATGCCGCTATTGACCGACATTTGGTATCTGTGTCATTGACTTGTGCCAATCAAACAAAGACTAAGCTGGCTTATCAGGTAAAAGAACAGGGAAAACAATTACGATATCAATTTTCCTCCATCCCCTTTCAGCGTACATTTGATGGTATTTATACAGTATCTGTAAAGGCAAAAGATCGTGCTGGAAATCAGAGTGAAAAAACACTGACATTCAGTGTGAATCGCTTTGGCTCTGTCTATGAGCTGCCAAAGGTTTCCAATGCTTATTATCGTCATCCATTTGCTATTGAAATAACAGAAAGCAATGTTACGCGCTTACTTGAACAACAGGTGTTTCTTAGTGTGAATGGCAGTGTGCAAAAGCTAAAGAAAGAAGAATATACGGTTGTGAAAAACAAAGGCAATTGGTATCAATATACGTATCATTTGCCTAAAAAGCTATTTCAAAAGAATGGCCGTTATCAAGTATATTTATTATCAAAGGATGCTGCGGGCAATGCAAATGATAATACGGCTTATACAAAACATGCCATCGTAAAGTTTATGATGGATCAAAATGCACCGCAAATTGATTTTATGAATCTTAATGCACATACACGCTATGATGCAAACAAGCGTAAGGTTCAGGTATTCATACGCGATAATATGCAGCTGAAGAAAGTGACAATTCTTGTAAATGGAAAAGCACTTGCGTATGAAAAGAAGGAAGATATGTATACGTTTATGCTTTATCAAAGTTCTTTGCCTCAGCAGGTGAATGTGTACGCAGAAGATGCTGCGGGAAATATACAAACTATTTCCTGTGAGGATATCACCATACTGCCCCATCCTTCTTATACGCTTCAAACACCAAATGGCCAACCTTATGGATATGTGTTCGCCGGCATCATTCTGGTTGGAAGTGTCGCATATATCTATAAGAGAAGAAAGCATGCACGATAAGACAAGTTCTTAAATTTGTGCTATACTTGAACGGTAAGAAGGGATATTTTGAAAAAGCAATCTTTGCTCACAAAGGAAGAGCGTAAACAACAGCTCTACGAAAAAAATAAACCACCCAAGCTTAGTATCTTGGAAGAGGTAGGAAATGCCATCACGCATGGGGCAGGCGCTTTATTTGCTCTTATCGCTATGGTGATGTTACTGATAAAGGCGGATACGATGAATAAATGCGTGGCTGCTTTGATTTATGGCATTAGTATGTTTCTTATGATGTTGATGAGCTGCCTATACCATTCTTTTAAGAGTGAATCAAAAGTGAAACATCTGTGGCGACGTTTTGATTACACCTCCATTTATTTATTGATCGGAGGAACCTTTGCGCCGATCTTACTTGTGTATCGCGGCGATGCGTTAGGAATTAGCTTTTTTATCATACAGTGGCTGCTCATCCTGTTTGGTATCATTATGATCCTTATTTTCGGACCCGGTAAGTGGCCGGCGTTACATTTTACGTTATATTTTGTGATTGGTTGGAGTGGTTTGGTGTTTCTGCCCGGTTTGTGGAAAGACAATCAAAACCTGCTTTGGATGATCTTAGGCGGTGGCATTGTGTATACCATTGGGATGATTCCTTTTGCGAAACATGGGAAAGGAAGTCATTTTATTTGGCATCTATTCGTGTTAGGCGGTGCCATCCTACACTGGTTGGGCATTTATTTGTTTCTATATTTATGAATCAGGCGATACGCAGTGTATCGTCTTTTTTCTTATGGTTGATGGATAAAAGCACCTTTTGGTGAAAAGAAGCAGGGATTGTCCTACATGTGCTATTGTATACTCTATGATTCCTCTTTATTGATAGCAAGTCGTATGGGTTAGGTATCGGCGTATGGAAATATGAGAGAGGTTTTCCTTTAGGATGTAAGAAAAAGCGAAAAAGACTTTGACAAATTAAACATCAGGAGTATAATAGTCATAACATGTGTCTTGACACATGTAAACAAGATTTGGGAGGAAATGAAAATGAGTCAAAGTAATAAAATTCATACAATGGTGTTATCGGCACTATTGATTGCCGTAGGTATTTTGATACCAATCATCTCACCAATTAAAGTCATTTTAGAGCCAATGTCTTTTACCCTGGCAAGCCATGTTGCAATCATGATTGCAATGTTTGTTTCACCATTTGTCGCTGTTGCTACCGCTTGTGGAACAACGTTAGGCTTTTTGCTGTATGGCTTTCCTATGCCGGTTGTTTTACGTGCTTTCAGTCATGTGGTATGGGCTTTCGCTGGTGCCTATTATTTAAAGAAGCATCCAGAAACCTTAAATAATGTTTGGAAGAGCCTGTTGTATATGTTGGGGGTAGCACTTCTTCACGGTATCTTTGAGGTTGCTATTGTATTGCCTATTTATGTTGGTGATCCTACGGTTGACTTTATGTATATGGTCATGGGATTAGTAGGGGTAGGAACCATTGTTCATAGTTGTGTGGATATGGTATTGAGCATTGCGGTTTGGAAGGTACTTATTAAAAACAGAAGCATTGCAGCTGTAGCAAATGTAAAGGAAGCAGATTTAAAATTTGGTAAAGAAAAAGCATTACAGACAACATCCAAAGCATAAACGTAAAATAAGATTTGTAAGCATATGTGCTAGCAAATCTTTTTCTTGTATGAGAAAACCCCCAGATAGTCTGGGGGTTCCGTAGAGCTTTAGCGATGAGCCTTTAAAAATAAAACTCCTTT
>NZ_CAXUBY010000032.1:26429-32946 GCF_964249515.1 Eubacterium sp. 3_1_31 | reverse complement strand
ACAATCCTTAATAAGAAAGAAAATTCAACCATGCCTGTACATGGTTGAATTATAGCGACTGCCTGTCGCACAAAAAGGGTCGCATCTCTTACAAATGTGACCGTTCTTCTATCAGCTATTCAATTTGTCGTTTGGATTGAAGAAATATGGATTCGGTTTATCAAAATAATTGGACGTATCTAAATCCCATGCATTATGCATATCCCCTTCTCCAAAGTCTTTTAATTCGTCATGTGTAGTTAAAATGTCCAGTGTTGTTCTTAAATGCTGCAATACATGGGCACTGCTCTCAGATAAATATGTCAAGACCTTTTTTGTCTCTTCATCCTTTGTTTTGGTTAATACTTGTTCATAATATGTTTGATAGGCTTGTTCTTCTTCGATATCACATAGTAAGGCAGCGCTTAGATCATTATTTACATGATGTTGTTTTATTTCCTTATGCGTTGGCTGATCACAGGGTGGAATAAATGCAAAGACCGGGGTATCGTCATTGGATTCATCATAATAGCGATCATCTTCCCCATGCAGATGGTGCAATAGCTCGGCTAAAACTTCCATATCACTTAAGCGACGGGCAGCAATACGGCGAAATAATTCATGAAATGTGGGATTGTGTATCATGAAGCTTTGACGCAAATATAATATAGCAAGTTGTAAGCCTTTTTCACATCCGCCACATTCATGATCCATATATTCATAAAGCTTAGGATCTGGGGTAATATTGTTTATTTCCATAGGTAATTGATTATCATACAAATACATGCAAGATTTCCTCCTTTTTCAATTCTAGTATGGATATGAAAAAGAAGATTATGCTATAATAATGCTGCAAAAATGGGCAGGAAACCTGTCGTAAGAGGAGATAAAAGATGAAAGAAGTTCAATTACATGCAAAGTGTCAAGAAGAAGTAATCGTAGATGAAGCTAAGCTTGCTTGCAATGTGGGCAGCGGCATTGTTTCTGTATATGCAACACCAATGATGATTGCGGCGATGGAGCATGCGGCAGTGCAATGTCTACAGCCTTTCTTAGAAGAAGGAGAAACCAGTGTTGGTGTCTTGATGCATACGACACACGATGCTGCCACACCAGCAGGTATGAAGGTTCGGATAAGCGCTGAAATTATCGCGGTTGATCGTAAGAAAGTCACCTTTTCGATCATCGCCCAAGATGAAAAGGATATCATCGGTAAAGCAAGCCATGAACGTTTTGTGGTGATGAAAGAAAAGTTTGAAGCAAAAGCCCAAGCAAAACTTTGTTAAAAGCAGCTTTTGAAGTGAATTTTCATTTGTTATTCAATGGAAAGACATTTCAATCGCTGTTTTTTTATTGTGAATGAAAAAAAGGAATATCCTAGCAAGGTGCATATTCCTTTTCAAAATGATTGTTATGTTGTTTTATAGCGCATCCCATATCCAAAAGCGAAGCTTCTTTTGCCATGACAATGTTGTAAGAACATGAGCTCGCTGCGTTTGCCATTGCGATTGCAGTTGTTGTACATCCTCTTTCGTAATCTCATGCTGCGAAAAGCGTGCTTTTTCCACAAGTTGTAATGTTTCTTGATCAATCTTCGCTCCATATGGGAATAAATCTTCTAACCAGCCATAAAGCGTTAACAGCTTTTGTCGTTGTTTCATGCTTTCCAACTGTTTCCGGCGATACTTTCTTCTTAGGCTTGCCTGTGCATAAATGAATAAGGGTAAGATAAGCACAACGAGAACTGGTAACAAGAAAGAAGGCAGCGAGGAAGAGGCAGACGTTGTTGTCGTGCCATTTTCTTCCATTAAGTGTTGCGTAGGCTGTTGGATTGGTTTCGGCTCTTCCTTATTTTCAAGACCGGGGGTAATTTCTGATGGCGTTGTTTGCGTGAGAGGCTGTTCGCTTTTTTGTATGGTAGAATCGTTATCTGCTGCCGGCGTTACTTCCACAGGCATCCATCCATAGGTTTCATCAAAAATTTCCACCCAGGCATGTGCATCAGAATCTTTGACCTGTGCATGTCCTTCATGATCATAAGCATTGCTATCCACACGATACCCTTCTACATAACGGGCTGGGACGCCATAATAGCGTAATAACAATACAGCAGAGGATGCATAATGAACACAATACCCTTCCTGATTTTCCCATAAGAAATAGGAAACAAAATCCTTGGAAAGGTCAGGCGATCCCGGATAAAGTGTATAGCGGGTATGAGCATACAAATAGCCTTTTACATAGTCAATAATTTCTTCCGTAGACGCAAAACGATGGAAGTTATCTTGTAAGTCTTCTACCGTATTAAATTTTTCTTTTATATCTTTAGGTAGCTGTAAATACTGCTCCTTAATAAAATCCACATATTCCTTATAGGATGTTCCCTGTGGTACATGCAATATTTTTTGTTCATCATCCCAGATTTCATAAGTAACAGCATCCTTTGTTGAATTGCTCCATGCTGCATAGCCATCATAATAAATATTCATATCCTGATTGATGTGCTTAAGATAATATGGCACAATGGCATATTGTGTATTGGCGCGCATATCTTTGATCATCAATGGATTCGCATGAATATTTTTCGGTAATGCCGCCTGATTCATCCAAAAACGAATTGTTGTCCAATCAATATTGGGATATTGACGATATTGTTTATGCGCAAGGGATTTCCATGTATGTCCATCATAAATAGCACCGCTATAGGTTTTTAAATATAAGCGAGATGCCTTAGGATAAGTAAGTTCCATTTGGATAGCACCAGTATAAGAACGATTCCCCGCTCTTCCTAAGTCAATTTCACCTATGCTTTCTGAGCCATAACGCAAATTATAAGTGAACTGCTCAATTGTCTGTAACAGTTTTTGACGCATATGACTGCTAGTGGAAGAGACTTCATACTCCTTTTCTGGTAATAGGATAAAAAGCGTACCAAATATAAGAGAGAAGCAAAGCAAAACATAGCCAAACAGCTTGCCATAATGCCATGAACGTGTACTATGTCTTCTGATATAAGAAAGAAACAATAAAGTAAACCAATCCATCAAAAGCAAACAGGTAAGCAGCCATGGCTGTTTGACACTATACAGCATCGTTGGAAAATATAGCAGAAAGCTGATGGCAAAGGCTGGGAAATGACGTTTCCAGCGAATGATAAAAAGGTATTCCAGTAACATGATCATCAGATACAACGCTATCCAAACTCGTGAAAATAAGAAAGGAAGCTCTTGTTGTGATAGTGTCACTTCATAAACTTGAAACGTATAGTTGGAAGAATGAGCATACACAGATGTGATTTGATTATATATGGCATTAATGGTATCACGAAAGTTAATGATCAGACTTAAAAGTAAAAGCATTATCAAAGCACCATAAATAGGTATTACCCATTTTTTCAGTTTTGTCGTTTGTAAGAATAGAAAAAGCAGTGTTGCGATAAAGGTCGTACATAGTACGACACCATTCAGCATTTGAAAAACCCATAGGAAGATAAGGAAAGGAAGATAACTTGTTAAGACGAAAAGAAAGCGATCGGTAAGTGAGAATGTCTTATGCATGCACATCACTTCCTTTCTCATCCATAGATGTTTCTATCCCGCTAGAGCGTATGCATACGTGTGTCCCCAGCTGTGAACGGTAAAGAACATTGTCCTCTTCTTCCGCTTTGGGATGTGCGAGAATTGCCTGTAAACAACGTTTTAAGCTCGCTTTATCATAGACCTCCTGTTCCAAATTGCCATCTTTAGAATTCCAACAGACAATGGCACTCATAGAACGCTGTATCCATTCTATAGCACAGGCATAAAAGTGTCCCAAAACCTGCTCGCATTCCTCAACACTTCCATGCAAATCTAAATATACAAGCAGTTGTTCCTGTTGGTAAGAGGCAAAAGTACGTATCATTGTCTTCGCTAATTTGTAGCTTAATTTATGATGAATATGGCGCAAATCATCACCAGGCTGGTATTCTTTCACTTCATGTGTATCTTCTAAGATGCCACCGTGTTGGATATGACCTTCATATACATGTTCCTGATCTTGTAAGATATCATGAATTTGTGATGATATAGTGGCCCCAGTTGCATGAGGATATAAATAATAAGTACGCTTTTGATGGCTGTGGTAATGGCGTTGAAATAATCCTAGCATATCCTGTAGTACAAAACCATCAAAGCATAAGCGAATTTTTCCCATCGTTGCCTCATGGGCAATCATAGGAACATACACGATGGTATCACTTGTAAATAAGGTCAGATTATCTTGGGTTTGCTCATCCAAAAAGATATTCTCTTGTTGGATGTTGATTTTGAGTTGAGCAAGCGGGAACCATTTCCCACTGGCGCAATAAAAGTAACTGCCCTCTTTACGGCGTTGAAAGTCTACTTGTAAATGATTTGATGAAATCAGCATGGCAAATAAACTAATCAAGGGCAGCGCAATAACACCTGTCAAAATTATCAGAAATAAATAGCCGCCTAAAAAGATGTAGAGCAGTGCACACACTGCCAACAAAAGCAGATAGCGGCACCAGGCGCGAAGCATTATGCTTTCCTCAGCTGCGGTTTTTCAATCTCATCTAAAAGGTTTTGTAAAACAGCAGCAGTCGTGCGATGATCCTTAACAATATCGTTTTTCATTACTATACGATGTGCAAGAACATCGTGGAAGACTTGAGTGACATCTTCCGGTATGACATAATCACGATCGGCTAAATAGGCATGTGCTTTGGCCATAGCCGTTAAGGCAATACTGGCACGTGGACTTGCCCCTTGATAAATTCGCTCATGATGACGAGTAGCATTCACCAGATCAACGATATATTGATAAATATCCTCATGTACAAAGATGGCATCGCATGCGTTTTGCATTTCGATGACATCCTCTACACTGGCAACTGGTTGTATCTGATATTGCTTTTTAGCCTGTTTTCGCTTTAACATTTCAACCTCATCCTGTGCACTTGGATAGCCGATGCTCATACGTATCATGAAACGATCCAACTGGCTTTCTGGTAAAAGCTGTGTACCGGCAGAACCGTATGGGTTTTGTGTAGCGATGACCATGAATGGCTGTGGCGCCGTTTGTGTATATCCATCTATGGTAATTTGTTTTTCTTCCATGACTTCTAGTAAGGCCGCCTGTGTCTTACTTGACGTTCGATTAATTTCATCAGCTAAAAAGATGTTGCAAAAAACAGCGCCCTCATGCAGACGAACTTCTCCACTAGATGGATCAATTACACTATAGCCAACCACATCGCTTGGCAAAACATCCACGGTAAATTGCATACGCTTGCTGTTAAGCTGCATAGCTTTGGCAAATGCCATCGCCAATGTTGTCTTTCCGACACCGGGAATATCTTCCAAAAGAATATGTCCCTTAGCTAAAATCACCATCATAACTTTTTCGACTTCTTGTTTTTTTCCAATCATGACCTTATTCACTTCTTGTAAAATTTCTGTTGTTTTTTTCATAATCGCTTTCCCTCTGTCTTGTTTATATAATTTTAGCGTATGTCATTTTTGTGTATTTGTCAATTTTGAAATACAAAAGAAATCTTAAAAAATAACCATTCCGATAAACTGCTTTTATCTGGCTTGACAAGTTTGACCCCTTTCCATTCTCGCATTCTTTCCCTTACCGTATACTTCCTAATGTAATAAAAAAAGATCCTAATTCAGGATCCTAACGTTAAATTTTCTGGACGCATGCATTGTAAATCATCCTCTTCCAACTGTAAGCGAGCATATGGAATTTCCTGTTTCTTAGGGCAAGCCATTGGTTGGATCATAAAGCTGCATAAGGTACAATATCCGTTTGAAGAGCTGCGTCGTATACATTCATATGCACACTTCTTGACACAATTCTCATCACACCACTGTGCCAGTTTGATTGCCGCATCATTGGCTAAGCGACAGCTAAATTCTTTTGGTAAACCACTGTCCATAAGATAGCGGCTTAAAATATTGGCATAACACAAACAATATTCTATGATAAAGAAGTTTTCTGCATTATTTTTTTGTAAGTGCTTAGGCCATTGCGCTATATCAATTGCTAAAGCTTCATAGCGTTCTTGGGCAATGTGTGCTCTTGGCTGCTGTAAACATTCATGTTCGTTTTCACGACAGGCACGTAAAAATTCTCCCATCGTTTTTAACAGTTGGTATTTGAAGGTCGCAAAGTCAATTGTCACCTGAAATTCGGTTTCTAATTTTTTGAATGCTTCCGCACACATGATGAGCGCTGCATCGACAGTTTCTGCCTCAAATACGGATAGTCTTGTAATCGGAGGTTCTAGAAACATGAGTAATTCTTTTCCATTGATATATTTCATTTTTTATCACCTTTTGTAATAGTACACTATTTTTATAAGATTGCAACTACCTTAAGCAAATATTTGCACATTCAGGTGGTACAGCATACGTTTATGAAAAAAATCTATACTTTCTTGTTTAGCAATTGCCTTGCCAAGTTTATACCTTCTAAGATTAATGCAATAAAGATCCCGATACTTCGGAATCGAATGTGTTTATTAGAT
>NZ_CAXUBY010000032.1:0-26331 GCF_964249515.1 Eubacterium sp. 3_1_31 | reverse complement strand
ATTTCTTTATGCAAACGATTCATACCTTCTTATTTGGCACCTGCCTTGCCAAGTTTATACCTTTTAAGATTGATGCAATAAAGATCCCGATACTTCAGAATCGAATGTGTTTATTAGATTTCTTTATGCAAACGATTCATACCTTCTTATTTGGCACCTGCCTTGCCAAGTTTATACCTTTTAAGATTGATGCAAAAGAAAGATCCCGATACTTCGGAATCGAATGTGTTTATTAGATTTCTTTATGCAAATGATTCATACCTTCTTGTTTGGCAACTGCCTTGCCAAGTTTATACCTTTTAAGATTAATGCAAAAAAAAGATCCCGATACTTCGGAATCGAATGTGTTTATTGGTGGAGCTTATCGGGATCGAACCGATGACCCCCTGCGTGCAAGGCAGGTGCTCTCCCAGCTGAGCTAAAACCCCATGTATATTTAAATTCGATGGTGGGCCTGAATGGACTTGAACCAACGACCTCACCCTTATCAGGGGTGCGCTCTAACCACCTGAGCTACAGGCCCGTTTCCATCGAATGCCCATATATAATACCATGGGATATCTAATGTGTCAACAACTTTTTTTAAAAAAATAAAATTTTTTTGTTTTTTTTATAAAGTGTTAAAAAAGCCTATAACTAAAGGGTTTTTGACTACATAGAAGTATATCTTCTAACCGCAATTCTCCACATCATGAATAATTTTTTATATCTCATGTCTTGCATACCACATCTTATGGAAGTCTTTCAACATATTTGATGAGTTCTCCGTATTAGGTGGTATCATCCCCTACTAAGGTTATGCCATATTCTTCAGTTTCTCAGTGTCTTTAAATTTTGTATAGAAATGGGTCCTTCAACGCTGTTTAAAACAATATCCACTTTCTGAAAAACGTTAACCATATAATTTTACGTCTGGACATCTGCTCTTTATAAATTATGCGTAGCATGAATTCCATGTTACCCACATACTTTCCATAACAGCAACAAACCTACCAAAGTTGCTTTTCTTCTGTTCAAGAGTAGTGCCTTTTTTCTGTTAAAATCATTTCCATGTAAGAACCTTAAGAAAAGATTACAGTCTTAAAATTTAACATATGTTCTGTTTATTGCTTTTCATCGATTGCCCGCATATAATTATATTGTTAGACTTTGTTTTAAAGATAAAAAGGAATGAAACTATATGTCTTGTCCTAGCAGCAAAAAAACTGTTGATGTCTGATGGAAATCAAACAGATAAGTAAAATTGCTAGATTGTCCAATGAATTTATTAGTAAATGTATTATAATCACCAAACCAACAGTTGAATTTAGCATACTCAACCAATAGTTCGTGTTATAAAATAGAAAACACGTGTATTGTAATGGTGAAAGGAGAACGCTCAATGGATCAAATAAAAACAGGTAAGTTTATTGCGAGATGCCGCAAAGAGAAAAAATTAACACAAGCGCAACTCGCAGAAAGACTAAGCATTACAGACAGAGCTGTGTCCAAGTGGGAAACCGGTAAAAGTATGCCAGATTCATCTATTATGTTAGAACTCTGCAAATTACTTGGAATTACAGTAAATGAGTTATTGAGTGGAGAAAAAGTTACTATGGATAGTTTAGAAAGAAAAGCAGATGAAAATTTAATTGCTTTAAAAAGAAAGGACGAAAACAACATAGCAAAGAATGTCGTTATTTCAACACTATTTACAATAACACTTTTGATTGGAATGATGGTATGTGTTATTTGTGATATTACCATAACCGGTAATCTATCATGGTCCCTTATTTCCATGACTTCTATTGTGTTTGTATGGGTTATATCTTTTCCAAGCATTATGTTTGGCAAAAAGGGTATCGTAAAGAGCTTAATATCACTTAGCGTTTCAATCATACCGTACCTATATTTGCTTAGCCGAATTTTAAAGGTGAAAGAGTTGTTCCCACTTGGAACAGCGATATCATTGATTATTCTTGTGTTTTTGTGGATAATGCTTGCGGTCATTTATCGTATCGGCAAAACAAGAAAATTAATTGCTCTTGGAACAATTACATTATTAGCTATACCATTAGTGGTTATTATCAATGTTTTACTTTTTAAAACAACAGAAACGCCTCTCTTTGATGTTTGGGATTTTATGGCAATCTTCCTATTGCTAATAATAGCGATTGCTTTATTTATCTATGACTATGTAGAGAAAAAAGGGTTGCTGAAAAGTAAATCAAAAAGCGCTTAATAGATACGGCTGTTTTGAAATTATTATCAAAACAGCCGTTTCTTTTTATTATATATCAAATGAACAATATCGATAGGCATGCGCATTGATTTTACATATACGCATTCCTATTTTTTTGCTTCAATGTCCTAAACTTATCAGAATGATAGTTTGTTCTGTACTTGTTGCATAAGCAATGCTTTCGCACGCTTAAAATGCATGAATTGATAAGTAACTTTTCAAAAGGAAAAAGAATTATGCATAAAAAAACGTGATATAATGAGCACAAAAACAATGGTATTTTAAAGGAAGATGAATATGAAAAAAGAATTAAAACAAATCTTATTTATTTGTGTCTTTTTGATTGTTGGTTGTATAATTGGTTATTTCTTCGCAATCTATCAAATAAATCAATATAAAGATCCTACGTTTATGGCACTTTTAGCCAGTCATAATATGTCTTCTTCAGAGCCTATAGGACTAACGAAGAGTATTATCAATTTTGGTTGTCTTTTAGCAGGGATAGCTATTGGGGGTATTTTTTATAATAGTATTGCAAAAAAATGGTTAACCCCGATTGCTCCTAAAATTTTTATAGGATTTATTACATTTCCATTTTACACATTGGCTGGAATAATTGGGTTCATCCCATTTATTATTTATAAAAGTATTATTCTATTTAGAAGCGACACATGCTAATAGTTAAGTTTTCTCATTTATATCATTCCTACCTTTAAGTTTTTGTTTGCAATCCTGTCTTATAACTAATGCTATGTTAGTTAAATATTCTCATGTCGCTGTAATACCAAAGATTTTTTCCACTTTACACCATGCTTATAATAGTGAACTACAATAAAAAATCGAAATATTCTACGATACTATTGCATAAACATTGTGCTACTTTTTCTTGATAAGAAGGACTTTTTAAATTGCTGCGATCTTCTGGATTTGATAGGAAGCCACATTCAACTAAAGAACCGATTTTTTTCGCATTGTTTAACAAATAATAATCTCCTGGTTTAGCGCTCATCTTTGTTTGCGTTAATACTTTAAAATGCTTTTGGATGAGCTTAGCAAAGGTTTCAGAGACAGCATTCCCTTTTTGATAGAATGCCTGTGCTCCGTGTACACTGTTATTTGGATAGGAATTCAGATGCACACTTAAAAAAACATCGACCTTATCTGCATTGATGATCTCCATACGTTTCTTCATGTCTTCCCGTTTGCGATTACTCGCGTTAGCACTAGCCAAGTCATATTTTCCATCTCTTGTTAAAATAACTTCTGCGCCTTTTGTTTGTAACTGTTTTTGAAGTTTTTTTACGATACTTAAATTGATATCTTGTTCTTTTTCATTTTCACAGCGTGCCCCATCATCCTTGCCCCCATGACCGGCATCCAAGACAACGACCACGCCATCTAATACTTTCCTATCTTTTTCTGCTTCTACATTTACAAGATGTGTATGAAATACCGATGTGATCAGTAAGGTCAATATCAGACCTAGTCCCAAAAACATTTTTCTTTTTTTCATTCTCTCACCAATACAGTGTATGAGGTCAAGGCTAGAAAAAGAGCTGTTCCAGTAAAATTAATAATTTTCCACACCTTATTCGTTTTTTTAACCTTTTAAAAGAAAAGTATTGCTAAAAATTCACATAAAAATAAAAATAGCGGTATAATAAATAAAGATTATATGGGAGGTAAAGATGCTATGATGAATCAGCATTTCACCTATCAGGATGTTTTAAATCATTCAAAAGACTTTGTTCATGCATTGATGAATCGCGATATCATCATGTTTCAATATTTATTAGATGATGATTTTGTCTGGATTGGTGATTATACGAACCAATATATCAGTGGTAAAGAAGCCTTTATCCATGTATTAAAAAACGTTGAAGTTAGCGGACAGCTGCATATATCTCATGAAGAATACACCCTGTTGACACAAGAAGAAAAAACATGGGTCGTGTATGGAAGATTTTGCGCGACCGCAACATTGCCGACAACCAAAGTGATTTCAACTATCATTCATTTTACTTTTATCTGGCAATTAAACAAGCAACAAAAATTGCATCTCATCCACGCACAGGCATGTCATGTAAACACGCCGGCTTCCAACAATGAGCAAAAAAAGAAGCTGTATTTTTATAAAAACGGTACCAGCGCACACGAAGATACCATACGATTAGAGAACCCTATGAATAAGATTCGCATCAAGGACATGCATCATCAACTACATTTCTTGTCTCCAATGGAAATTCTTTATATTGTATCGAATAATAAGTTATGTACCATTTATACAGCAGAGGAATCCTTTGTGACAAGGATGACCTTACGTGAATTTGATCATCCTCTATTCTTACGAATTCATCGCAGTTATTTAGTAAATCGCCACTATATTAAACAGATACATCGCTATTGTGCAACTTTAAGTAATGGTACGAAGCTGCCTATTGGCAAACAACGCTATATGGAACTGCAAATGCAGTTATGGAAAGAAAATTAAAAAAGGGAAGATTGAAATTGCCCCATTTCATTTGGATATCCAAACTTTGGAGTTTCTTTCAGATTCCCTTTTTTTGTACTATTACAGTCCTGCTTTTTCAGTAATAAAACTCATCCATTTATCACGTTTCATCATGGAAATTTTATCGGTCGTTATCTTTCCGGTTTCCATATCTTCATGAGTAATGGAAATACCGATTGGCATAAAGCCCTGTGAGCATTTTTCCAATTCTTTAATATTTTTATACGGAATTACGATATCAGCATTTAATAGTCCTGTCACAATAATCAAGCGTTCTTCTGTAAAATATGCCCATCCTTGTTTCCATTTGCCCATTTTGCCAATTAAGCGTTCCACATCTTGCTTGTAAAAAATCAATTAAGGTATCCTGTTCATCCATCAATTTGGCTTCTACAAGCTTTGCTTTTTGTTTTTCTAATTTTGCGTCGTTCATAGGTTCTCCTTTCCAAATCTTCTGAATATAGTTTTGCGGTTATAGTATACCATAAGAATTATACATTTTCTTGTAAGATATTACTTTTTTTACTTAACGCATGTGTGCATTTAGATACGGAAGATGCTACGTAAACGGTGCTGAATTTCATAACAGCAAATTAGATTATTGCGTAAATAATATTTTTTAGGAATCATATGTAAAAAGTAACTGTCAACACCCATTATAAGGAAATACATAGATATAAAGATAAAGACAGTTAATAAAAAACCAATCCTTTTCTAAATTTGCCTATTTTATAAGTTACTTTTTATGATAGGAAATATTAAGATAGAATTCTTTGCTTTTATAAGGGCAAATGCAAAAAAGTCATAAAAAAATGCAAGAGATCTCAATTTTTTTATTTTTTACACACATAAGAAAGGAGAGCTCTTGCATCTTCAGTATAGCGTAAATGTGAAAATTCGTCCATATTCTTTGGAAACTTCATGAAAAAACTTGTGTTCTTTTGAGGAATCTATGGGTTTCATGGATAAATGACCACGATGTGTATCCCTATTTGCATACGTTGTAATGGAGGTGGTTGATTTGCCACAAGGATATTTACGTATAGAAGTCTATAATGAACAATCCCTGCCAGTCAGCAATGCGACTGTCACCATTTTTAATGGTAATCTTATGGTACGACAAGTCGTATGTGAGAAAACAGATGCAATGGGGCGATGTAAAGAAATTGCGTTAGAAGCGCCACATCCTTCCTTATCCCAACAAAGTACCACAGCAAGACGTCCCTATTCCACATACAGTGTTGAAGTAAGTCATGTGGAATATGATACTGAAGTCGTGCACAATGTACAGATCTTTGCGGATATTGGATCAACGCTTACCGTGATTTTAAGAGAAAAGAAAGGAGAAACGCCAGGGCGTAATGAGAATGATTTAGGCGAACATAAATTATTTACTGGCACAGGAAGAACGTATGCTTGAGGAAATCATCATACCCAGAACAATTACAGTACATCTGGGCAGACCGAATACGGCAGCTGAAAATCTGACGGTAGATTTTGTATATTATTTGAAAAATGTCGCATCCTCAGAAATCTATCCGACCTGGCCATATGAGGCCTTGCGAGCTAACATCTGGGCACAGATGTCACTGGTGTTGAATCGTGTATATACAGAATGGTATCGTGGTCGTGGCTATCCCTTTGATATCACCAATTCAACAGCTTATGATCAGGCTTTTGTGAAAGGACGTAATATTTATGACAGTGTCGCAGCTGTTGTTGATGAAGTTATTGGTCAATTCCTGCAAAAGCCATATTTCCGTGAACCTTATTATGCAGAATATTGTGATGGTAAGATTGCTCAATGCCCTGGCATGAAACAATGGGGTACACTTGATTTAGCAAATCGCGGCTTTGATTCTACGCGCATTATTCGTTATTACTATGGCGATACGATGCAATTTCGCGAAACGGATAATGTACAATATATCACACCCTCCTATCCCGGTTATGCGCTAAGAAGAGGCTCTCAAGGACAAAATGTCTTCATCATACAGGAACTGTTGAATGGCATCGCTGTCAATTATCCAAATATTCCCCTTATCTATCCACCGGATGGTATCTTTGGAGAAGTAACAGAACGCGCTGTCAGAACTTTCCAACAACAATTCAATTTGAGTGTAGATGGTATTGTCGGTCAGACAACATGGAATCAGATATCTCGTATTTATGTGGCTGTAAGAAAATTAGCTGAATTAGGCAGTCTTGGCAGACCACAGGGTTATTTTACCGGTTTATGGACAGGCCGCGTATTGCGGCGGGGAGATGTCGGTATTGAGGTGCAGCAACTACAGTATTTCTTATCTGTCATTGCCCAAACTTATACCAATATCCCCCCTGTTGATATCGATAGTCGTTTTGGGGCCGGATTGGAGCGATCCGTGCGAGCTTTCCAAAGAGAATTTGGATTAGCACAAGATGGTCTTGTCGGACAAGTAACTTGGAATACCATTTATGAAACGTATATTGCATTAACCCAATAATCGATTTTTTGTCGATATCCGTAGGAAAGGGGTTTGTCTCATCTATGTTCATAAAGTGTATACACCTTTATAAACAAAAAAGAAGGTTCTAGCTAAAAGAATCTTCTTACATAGCACTACATTATTAGCATCCCCTGCACATAGAATATACTTTACAAATAAGATAATAATTGTTTCACAAAAGCTGTTTTAGGATGCTGACGAATGTGTTGTGCGGTATCGAATTGTTCGACACATCCATCTTTCATCACCATGACGCGCTCTCCTAAATATAAAGCTTCTTTGATATCATGCGTCACAAATACCAGAGTGAAAGGATCGACAGCATGTATTCTTAACAACTCTTCTTGCAAGGTATGTCGGGTTATTTCATCTACGGCGCCAAAAGCTTCATCCATCAAAACAACCTTAGGATCTGCCGCTAATGCTCTAGCAATGCCAACACGCTGTTTCTGTCCACCACTTAATTCATCAGGATAACGTGTTAATAAAGTAGCATCCAAATCAACTATATGCAGTAATTCTTCCACACGCTGCTGCATGCGTATGGCATCCCATTTCTTTAAACGTAATACATAAGTAATATTGTCATAAATCGTCATATGCGGAAATAGGCCAATGCTTTGAATGACATAACCGATACTTTGACGTAAGAGGTTGGCATCCATGGTACTGATATCAATGCCATCGATTTGAATACTGCCTTCATCCGGCAGAATAAGAGCGTTTAACAGCTTAAGTAATGTTGTTTTACCACTGCCACTGCCACCGATGATACTGATGCGTTCATGAGGTTGTATCGTAAAGGAAACATCATGCAATACGATTGTCTCTCCATAGGCTTTTTTCACATGGTTACAAATGATTTCACTCATGGTTCTTCACCTCCAACAGACCTTTTTTTATGAGAAAGGCGCGTGCAACATCCGCCTCATTCTTTTTCTGGGTTTCTACTTCATGATTCATTGCGGCCATTTCTTTTTCACTGATCAGATTATTCATCAGCATCAGCACTTGGCGTAATTCAGGATATTTTTTTAAGGTATCCTGACGAATGATTGTTCCTGCATAATAAGTTTGGAAAAAATGTTTATCATCCTGTAGCAATACGATATTAGGACTACTTAAACGCCCATCTGTCGTAAAGGCAATAATGGCATCCGTCTCGCCATTTTCTAAGGCATCATATTTTAAGCCGATATCAAGATCCCTCGTCTTTTTAAAGTGAAATCCATAAGCCATCGTTAATGCATCATAGCCATCCTCACGCTCATAGAAATCATATTCCCCGCCAAAAGAGAGTTTATGTGAGACAGCCGCCAAATCAGAATACGTTTTTAAATGGTACGTATCTGCCAATTTTTTAGTTACTGCGATTCCATACGTATTATTGAAGCCATATAAACCTACCCATTCCATATGATAGTTTTTTTGATATTGCTGATTGAGTTCTTTGAATAAGGTAGCATCATCCGGCAGTTCTTTTTCTTTTAAGACAAAGCTCCATGAGGTTCCTGTATATTCCGGATACAAGTCAAAATCTCCTTTGACCATTGCCGGATGGATGTTGCTAGTACCGCCGCCGACACCTTTTGTGATTACTACAGAAATTCCAGTACGATCTTCAATAAGCTGTTTCAGCATTTCCCCGATAATAAATTCTTCGCTCATCGGTTTCGTTGCCAGATGAAGCACTTCTTTTTTATGTGGTGTATAAAAGAGGCCAGCGCTAAGCGCGATGAAAACAGCCAAAATACTTAGCATAACACGATGCTTCGTTTTTTGTGTATGCCGGCGATTGCGCAAAAAGCGTTCCATACAGCCGATCAAAATATCACAAAGAAAGGCTAGTAGAGCAACCGCCAGACTACCGGCAATCGTCATCGTCATATTGTTCGTAGTAATTCCACGATAAATCGCAACACCGAGTCCTCCAGCTCCGATAAAGGATGCAATACCGGCCAAGGCAATTGTCATAACGGTCATATTTTTAAAACCCGATAACATAACCGGCATTGCTAAGGGCAGTTTAATCTGAAATAGAATCTGTTTTCGTGTACTGCCCATTCCTCGGGCAGCTTCTATGATATCTGCATCTACATTTTCCAAGCCGGTAAAGGTAGCGCGTATAATCGGCAATAAAGCATAAATAGTCAAAGCGATGATAGCACTTTTATTGCCGATACCACTAAAGGGAATGAGAAAGCCCAACATAGAAATTGAGGGAATTGTATAAAGAAAGCTGACAAGTCCCAAAACAATGGGGGATAAACGTTTCTTTTCATGAATAAAAATGCCAAGAGATACACCAATCATCGTTGCGGCGATGATAGCAATAACGGCAATCTGCAAATGTTCAATAATCAATGGAACAATAAAATCGTAGCGGGTTCGGTAAAATTCCCATAAGCTTTCAATCATACCTTTTCTCTCCTTCGTTAAGAAAGAGGCATTGTCAGAGCAGATAATCCATAAAATACAGATCTATACGTTGTCCTAATGGATTTCTTCTGTAAGAATGCTCTCTTGTTTTTTGTGTCATCAGGTGGTTTCACCTGTTTGTCTAGGACTTTTAGAAGTATCGTTTCTTCCTTAAGTTTTTAAACAGCATGTTCTTGTTCATTTAAATAATCTTCAATATATTTGGAACAGGTTGCGCCATCACTGGCTGCAGTGATAATCTGTCGAAGAGCCTTGCTACGTACATCACCGATGGCAAAGACACCTTCCACATTGGTTCGTGTGGATTCATCTGCAAGGATATATCCATTGTTATCAAAAGTCAGCTGTGCTTTGAATAGCTGTGCATCCGGGACACGTCCGATTGCCACAAAGATACCATCGCAGGAAAGCTCTTGTATCTCATGTGTAAGTAAATTTTCAATTTTCGCTCCGGTGACTTTTTTATCAGCGATAATATCAACGACTCGACTATCCCATAGGAAAGCAATCTTACTGTTTGCCAACTGTTTCTCATAAATCCGCGATGCTCTTAACTCATGACGGCGATGAATCAAGGTTACACGATGACAGATTTTGGATAAAAACAGAGCATCTGCAATGGCGGAGTTGCCACCACCGACAACGAGTACATCTTTCCCTTTATAAAGCATCCCATCACAAGTTGCACAATAAGCAATTCCTTTTCCACGCAGTTGTGCTTCTTTTGCCAATCCTAATTCTCTTGGATGAGCACCGGTAGCAATCACAACTGTTTTCCCATAGTAGTCAGCTTCTTCTCCGTGAATGATTTTTGGATTGTTTTTCAATTCAACCTGAATCACGGTATCATAAACTGTTTCCGCCCCAAACTTTTCGGCACCTTCCTGCATCTTTTCCGCCAGTTCAAAGCCATCAATACCATCGGTAAAACCAGGATAATTTTCCACAATGCCTGTAGTAGCCATCTGCCCTCCGGCTGATAATTTTTCAATAACTAAAACGCTTCGGGCATTTCGAGCAGCATATAGAGCAGCACTATAACCGGCAGGACCACCGCCGATAATGATAACATCATAAAGTTTCATATTGCTTTCCTTTCTTAAGCAATTAGCTTATGTTCTTTCAAAAAGGCCAGTACTTCATGTTTTGATTGTGGAGCTATCAAAGCATCTTGCGCCTTTCCATGATGTAAGAGAGCAAGTGTCGGTATGGTTTCAATGCCATAGGCTTCTGCCAATGTTTCAAATTCATCAATATTGATTTGTAAAATATCAAATGCTTCTGCATGTTCTTTAGCCACTTGTTTTAAAACAGGTGCTAAGCGTTTGCAATAGCCACACCATGGTGCCCAAAATTCGACAACTACTGTTTCACGTTCCTTAACTTCGTTAACGTTCTCGTTGGTGATTGTAATGAAACTCATATTGCTTTCCTCCTGGATCATATTAGATCTTATTGTTATTTGGATGTTAATGCGTAAATTGTGAATCATAAATTAAAACGTATTCTCTAAATAGGCAGCTTCTATGTTTTGATACAATTTTGCTTCTTCTTCACTTAAGAACAAGGTGTGATGCAACTGTGAAGAGTGTAGGACATGTGGCCCTGCGCATGCCCCATAGCCTTCGATATGAAAGGTATATGCTTGTTCATCACCTTGGATATGTACGGCTTTCCCCTGCATCAGATAACCTTGTACATAAAAATAAATAGTCGTTCCTTCTTTTAACATAAACTTCTCTTTTGCATGGCAGTTAACCATACAAGTTCTTCAACCAATTCTTCCATTTGTTGAAGAATTTCAACTTCACATATGCCATAACGCTCGGCCAAGGGCAACAGACGATTCGTTGCGACGTAGGTATGCTGATCTTCTTCCCAAATCGCAATTTTTAAAGGCAATTCTAATGCTATGGCTGCATTCTCCAGCATAAGCTTTGTCCCTATGCTGGGATTACCAAATACAATAACAATCGTTTCGGGCATTTCCATACCAACTGTTTTTGCGTTTTCCCCATGGTCGTAAACAGCAAATATAGGTATCTTTCTCTTCTTTAACACTTCTTTTAAGAAGTGTGCACATGTCTTTACAGAACATTCACTCTTCTTTACAAAGAGCTTTGCTTTATCTTCTTTCATTGGTATTCTCCTTTAACGCATACAACTGTTCCAGTTCCTTTACGACATCACAAATGGATATGGCTTTTAACTTCCCATAGCAGGTAGCTTCCATTGTTTCATATAGATCATCCATAACCTGTGCCATACCACTCGATACGATACATTTTAAATGCGCATTCCCACTGCGCCAGTTACTGTGAAAAATACGCATCTGTAAAGCATCATAGATTTGGCTTAAGGTCACTGTTTCATTTTGAATAGAAAAAGAATACCCTCCGCTTAATCCTTGCTTGGTATCAATAAGACCATAGGCTTTCAGCTTGGCCATCACTTTTCTGACCCTGACCGGATTCACACAAATATTTTCGGCCAGCTCTTCACTAGATATCAAACGCGGATGCTTTCTCAGATAAGCCATTGCATGAACAGCAATGATAAACTCACTTGGCATTCTCTCACCTCCAATTGTAACTTTTTATATTACACTTATAGGATAAACCGCTTTTCCCTATCCGTCAAATAAGAAGCCCTCTTCTTTTCATTGTAAAAAGAAAAGCATAAAAAAAACAGGAACATGTTAATTCCTGTTACGCTTTTTTGATAATGCATAAAACGATAGAAATCATTTATCATCCATCGATGTGTCTTCTTTATAATCTTTTACAATAGCTTTCCAACAATCCGCATTTGCGATGCCCAAACGCTCAGGATCAAAAACAGGATCTTTCCCCTGTTTTTTCTGTGCGCTATAATCTTTTAAACAGGTAATTGCAATCTTGCCCAGCAATAGGATGGCAATGATATTTACGATTGCCATAAAGCCCATAAGCACATCTGCTAGATCCCATATGGTCGAGAAACTAGCCTGTGCTCCAAAGAAGATCACAACAATCGCCAATATTCGAAAGATACATAAAGAACGCTTTGTATCCAAAATGAATTTCAAATTGCTTTCTGCATAGCAGTAATTCCCAATTAGAGAAGAGAAAGCGAATAAGAAAATCGAAATGGTGATAAAGTGGATTCCTGCCTGTCCGACTTCAGCAGATATCGCCTGCTGTACATAAGGCATTCCGGTCAAATTAGCATCACTACCATAATTCAACAGCATAAATGCGGTTGTCGTACATATAAGAATCGTATCAATAAAAACCGAAATTGTCTGCACTAGACCTTGCTTCACCGGATGTGATACATCTGCACTCGCGCCGGCATTTGGTGCTGATCCCATTCCTGCCTCATTAGAAAATAATCCTCTTTTGATACCATACATCACACAAGAACCGGCAAAACCACCCATGATAGCTTTCAGATCAAAGGCCTGTTCCATGATCATGCCAAAAATGGCAGGTAATTTCTGCACATTTGCCAAGGTGATATAAAGTCCCAATATGATATACAACAACGCCATAATCGGCACTACTGTAGAAGAGATGATACCGATACGATGAACACCGCCAAAAATAACCGCTGCTGTAGCGATAGCCAAAATAAGACCAATCACGACGGCTACTAGTTCTTGATCTTCAAAATAATACGATACGGCACTGCTCACATTATATGCCTGTAAAGGATTAAATCCGAAAATGAAACAGGCAATTAACAGTAAAGAAAAAACAACTCCCAGCCAGCGCTTGCCTAAAGCTTTCGCTATGTAATAAGCCGGACCGCCGCGATACTGTTCACCATCTTGTTCCTTATATACCTGTGCTAAGGTCGATTCCACAAAAGCACTCGCCCCACCTATCAAAGCCGTTACCCACATCCAAAAGATAGAGCCTGCGCCTCCAGCTGCTAACGCGGTAGCCACACCAGCGATATTGCCGGTACCGACACGCGATGCTGTTGAAATCATCAAGGCCTGAAAGGAAGATACCCCATCCTCTGTATGTGCTTTTTCCATCAATAAAGAAATGCCTTCTTTCAACAAGCGAAATTGCACGAACCGTGTCCGTATCGTGAAATATATTCCTGTACCAATCAATAACGCAAGTAAGATATTGCTATATAAAAATTCATTTACATTTGCCAGTACCATTTGTATTGTCAATGTGTTCACTCCTTCTTTTTGCTTTTGCATCCCATACCCTTTACGGCCATAAAAAAAGTGTGTTCATTTATCGCACGATTGGGTGTGTTTCGCACAGCCGTCTCATTATAACATACTTTTTTTCTACCGCCAAATGATTACTGATACACTCCTATAGTTAGATTGTCGAATACTTTCATGCTTATACCTAAAGCCCTATTGTTTTTTTCTATGAAAAGATAACTTATGGTATAATACGAAACAGTGAAGGAGTATTTGTCTATGTCTGTATATCTGATTCCCATTACTGCTGCAATGCTTATCTTTCCTTTTTTAGCAGCTCTTTTTACGATTCCCTATATCATCGTACAATACCGCCGTTATGGCAGTATCCTCTTTTTGCGTGTCTTGATTATCTATTCTTTTATCTTTTATCTACTTTGTGCGTATTTCTTAGTAAGCCTTCCTTTACCACCTATTGAAGAAGTACAGCATTACACCAAACCAATCATGCAGCTGATTCCTTTTAAATCCTTAATGGAATTTACAACATCAACCTCACTCGTCTGGAATGATCCCGCCACTTACTTAACTGCCTTTAATGAGCCTAGCTTATACTTAATCATCTTTAATGTTTTATTAACCGTTCCTTTCGGTGTATATCTGCGTTACTATTTTCAATATAGTTGGAAGAAAACGCTGCTTGGCAGTTTTATGTTATCCTTATCCTTTGAATGTCTGCAGCTAAGTGCACTATTTGGTATTTATCCACGTCCTTATCGTTTATTTGATGTGGATGATCTTATCACGAATAGTTTTGGCGGTATGTGTGGCTATGTTTTAACACCTATCTTTGTCCATTTCTTACCAACACGTTCAAAGTTAGATGAAGAAGCCTTCCAAAAAGGACAGCAGGTTACCTCAATGCGTAGAGTCGTTGCCTTCTTCAGCGATGTTCTATTTATCCTTATTGCTTCTTTTCTGCTTTATTATGTATGTACAAAATACTTTACGATTACAACTTTCCTTCAAACACTCCTTGTTTTTTATGGCTGTCTTGTGTGTTCTGTTACCCTACTATTGTTTATTTTGCCTATTTTTACCAAAGGCTGGACCTTCGGTAAGGCCTTAGTGAAGATAAAATTGGTGAATGAGGAAGATGAACGACCAAAATGGTATCAATATTTTCTACATTTCTTTCCTCTGTATCTATTTATATTGCCAATACCATTAATGTTATTGATGCTGTTTGATATTTATTTTTCCATACCTTCCACCTATCAGATTTGCATATTGGCATTGGCTGTGCTGCTATGCGCATTCTATTTGGTTTCCCTAAAAACAGGCATTCATATGCTCTTTCATCATAATAAAACAGCCTATTTTGAACGCCTTGTGAAATTAAAAAATCACTCTATGATTCAAGTTACTACAAAAGCCGCTGTGCAAGAAACTAAGATAGAGACCGCAAACACAGAAGAAGTTGCTGAAGAAAACATAGAAAACACACTATAATCAAATTCGTTAGAAAAAAGCAGATAACTGCTTTTTTCTATATTTGATCAATATGAAAAGACAAGGGTAAAAGCCATGTCATCATCTTTTATCTGCGCATAGATCTTACCACCCATCTTATGCATGAAATAGATAAACCTAACCACAACCTAGTTTGTTGGTTAGCACCATGATCAAAGCTATCGAACTTGTGGTGTCTAAATATAATGCTAAAAGTATGATGAATCTTTTGATACTACCGGAAGAAACTTTATGTTTCGCAAAAAAAAGTCACATATGCATGCAACTCTTAGCTTTCTATGATCTTACAGACATCAACCCATGTAGCGTTTCCAATTAATTCAGCGAGTTCTTCACAGGTTAAACGAATGGCTGAATTAGCACTGCCACATGCTGGATAGACATGCGCAAAACGTTTTAATGATACATCTAAATACACCTTGGTATCCTGTGGTATTGCAAAAGGACAGACACCGCCAATCGCATGATTGGTATATTTCTCCACATCCTCTCCTCGCAACATTTTAGCTTTTACTCCAAAACATTCCTTAAACTTATGATTATCGACCTTTGTATCGCCTGCACATACCACGATGAGTGCTCCATCACTCCCCATAAAAGACATTGATTTTGCGATATGAGCAGGTTCTGTGCCTAACGCAGCAGCTGCTAATTCCACCGTTGCACTTGATGTATCCAGTTCAATGATATCCTGTTCTCTTCCATAAGTTTTTAAATATTCGCGTACAAGTTCAATTGCCATTTTGCTATCCTCCTTAATATTCCACACCTTTACGTGGTGCCTGCTGTTTTTGATAGGGATGCTTCTCCAGCTTCATCTGGGTTATATAATCCCCACATGCGAGAATGTTCTTTGATGGATTGCGCCCCGTTAGTATAATTTCACGCGCTTTGTTTGCGTTCAGAAAGGCAAGCATTTCAATTTCCTGAAGAATCCCCAACTGCAATGCATCCAAAGCTTCATCCAGAAGAATGCAAGCATATTGTGCAGCTGTTTGTTCCGCCGTTTCAAACAAGGCATGCTGAGATAAGGCCGTTGTTACGCGCATTTCCTGCCCCATCTGATAGTAAAACAATTTTGGCATAGGAGAATACAAGCAGGTCACAAGTGGCTGCTGTTTGAGAAAGGATATTTCCCCACTCTTGCCATCCTTAAGAAACTGTACAACAAGCACTTTTTGTGCATGACCCAGCTCGCGCATCACCAAGCCCAAAGCGGCTGTTGTTTTTCCTTTACCATCCCCATGATAAATATGCAGCATGCTGCAACACCTACTTTCTGTTTGTGTATTAGTATAGCACAGAGTTGGCTATCTGTCTTTGAAGATTCAGATATTACTGAATATTTTTACATTTTATAATAATAAATGTAAGCGCAATGCATTTATTTGCAAATATTTTCATGAAAATGTTGATTTTACATACAAAAGAAGGTATCATCATAACTATAATATGGAAAAGAAAAGAGGAGAAACAATGAAAAAATTAATGGGAATTCTCGCTGTCTGTCTGCTCATCAGTGGATGTGGCACAAAAAACGAGGAAGCAAAACCAGAAACCGCCAAAACGTACAAAATAGGTATCGTTCAACACATGACACACCCGGCTTTGGATAGTGCCAAAGAAGGTTTTACGAAATATCTCAAGGGTAAAGGCATTGAAGTTGAATTCGTTGAAAAGAATGCCCTAGGTGATACAGCCACAAACGATATTATCACAAAACAATTCGTCTCTGATGATGTCGATTTGATTTATGCCATTGCGACACCTTCTGCATTAGCTGCGGCGAATGCAACCGTAGGCAAAGACACACCGGTAGTTTTTAATGCGGTAACGGATGCCGTAGATGCCAAGCTGGTAAAAAGCAATGAAGAACCGGGAGCGAATATTACTGGTGTATCAGATGCAGCACCTTTAGAAACACAAGTTAAACTCATTCGCACCTTCTTACCAAAAGCTAAAAAAATTGGTATGATCTATAATATTGGTGAGCCAAATGGTAAGTTACAGGTAGAACAAGTTGAAAAAATGGCACCTGATTACGGCTTTACCGTAGTAAAGAAAGGTATTTCTCAAGCTTCTGAAATTACAACAGCGGCACAACAGCTGGCAAGTAGCTGTGACTGCATTTATAACATTACAGATAACTCTGTCGTAGCTGCCACCGCAACCATTACGGATAAGGCAACAAATGCCAAAATTCCAGTATTTGCGGCAGAAGATGGACAAATGAAATCAGGTCTTTTGGCTAGTGATTCCATCAGCTATGAAAAACTAGGAGAACAGGCTGGTGCTATGGCTTATGATATTTTGGTAAATGGAAAAAAAACATCTGCTATCCCTGTTGAAACAGCGAAAGAAACCAAACTGATGATTAATAAAAAAGTTGCCGAAAAACTCCAAATCAACATTCCTGATGATTTGGCAAAACGTGCGACCTTCATTGAAGAATAAGGTGATGATATGGATTTCTTACTAGATGTAGTGGCACAAGGCCTTGCCTATGGCATATTGGCCATCGGTGTGTTACTGACCTATCAAGTATTGGATTATGCGGATTTGACGGTAGAAGGAAGCTTTCCCTTAGGCGCAGCAGTAGGAGCAATCTTTATTACCCAAGGATGGAATCCTTTTGTTGTCCTCATCGCTGCTTTCATTGCCGGGGTACTAGCTGGGTATGCGACCGGAATCCTCCATGTGAAATTTCGCATATCCTCCTTATTAAGCGGTATACTGGTCATGACTGCTTTATACTCTATCAACCTTATTGTCGCAGGTAATTCCAGTTTGATTCCTTTATTCTCTTATGATACGATATTTACCTATGGAAATGCAATTGCGGATATGGTGGGCGGCACCATGGGAGAATGGATCATGAAACTTTGGCCTGTAATCATTCTCCTTGTACTGGTCCTCCTTATGAAGCTGCTAATAGATTGGTTCTTACAAACCAAATATGGATTCTTAATGAGAATAGCCGGAGATAATCCACAATTGATTGCCACCTTAGGAAAAGATATCGGTTGGATCAAAATGAATGGACTGGCCTTAAGCAATGGGTATGCCGCCGTTTCCGGTGCTTTAATTTCACAGTTTCTGCGCTCCTTTACCGCAGATCTGGGTACTGGCATGATTGTCTTAGGCTTAGCCAGCGTCATCATGGGAATCACCTTATTTAAACGCTCCCGCTTCATTGGCTTTACCACCAGCGTTGTGCTTGGTGCCATCGTTTATCGTTTTGCCATTGCCGCTGCCTTAAATGCCGGATTTCCATCGACGTATCTGCGTTTGATCATGTCGATTATCTTCATCCTGGTATTGATTCTTGGCAATGGAGTGATGGCAAAATTCTTTCATCGCTCGATAAAAAATTGAGGTGACGATATGTTAAAATTAGAACACATAAAAAAGACCTTCAACAAAGGAAGTGCAAATGAGGTCGTTCTGTTTACAGATTTGAATGTTGCAATTGAAGATGGAGAATTTGTGACGATCATCGGTTCCAATGGCAGTGGTAAATCTACTTTCTTTAATATCATTAGTGGCAATATCCTGCAAGACAGTGGAAAAATCAGCTTTCAGAAGCAAGATATTTCCAAGGTTCCCGAACATAAACGCTCCCAATATATCGGACGTGTTTTTCAAGACCCGCAAAAAGGAACAGCACCTTCTTTAACCATCTTACAAAATATGGCGATGGCTTATAATAAAGGGAAAGCCTTTGGTTTAACAAAAGGTGTTGATCGTTCCTTAATCCCTTTATTTAAGGAAGAATTAACAAATATGCAATTAGGCTTAGAAGATAAGCTGGAAGTCTTAGTAGGCGCTTTATCCGGTGGGCAGCGCCAAGCTTTATCCTTATTAATGGCAACCTTAATTAAACCGGAAGTACTACTATTGGATGAGCATACGGCTGCACTTGATCCCAAAACAAGTGATTTGATCATTCATCTGACAGATAAAATCGTAAAAGAAAAGAAGATGACGACGATTATGATCACTCATAATCTAAAACATGCCATCACATATGGAGATCGTTTATTAATGTTCCATAAGGGAGATATCATATTAGACATTAAAGGTGAAGAAAAGAAAACCTTAACTGTTGAGAAATTGATAGAGAAATTTAACTCTTTAAATATGATTGATGCCCTAGATGATGAATTAGCATTCAGTGTCCAATAAAAATAAGAGTATTAGCATATAAAAAACGGCTGTTTTTAAAGTGAAAAGAACCCTTTCCTTTGGTTATTCAAAGAATTGGGTTTCCTTCACATAGCGACAGCCTTTTTCTATATGCAGTAAGGTTATCCTTACGGTTTTACTTTTAGAAAACCATCCTATATTCGTAAGCGTATAGCTAAGCCCCTATTTCACCGTCATATGCATGGTACTTCATTTATTCAGAAAGTATTAAGGTTTTAGAAAGAAAGCGTTACCTTTTTCGTAAGTATTCTTCGTTATACTTTAACTTAACGAAGGAGATGAAATTATGCGTAAGAAAACTTTAAAATACATGATTGTAGCGGTTGGAACTTTGCTCATTGCCACACGGCTATTCCAACAGAAAGCTCCTGCCTATGATAAGTGTGAAGTCATCCTTGATGCAGGGCATGGCGGACAGGACAGCGGTGCGGTGTATGGTGGATTCATGGAGAAAGATTTTAATCTTGAAATGGCACATGAAGTGCGCCGATGCTTAGAGCAAAAAGGAATTAAAGTTCATATGACACGCTATAAAGATGAAGCCTTAGGTGAAAATGAACTTAGCGATTTAAAGCGTCGGGTACAACTTGCCAATCATACTTCCTGCAAATACTTTGTTTCCTTGCACGCGAACGCCTCGAACAATCATCTGGCACATGGCTTTGAAATCTATACAAACAAAAAAGGAACTGCTTTAGCAAACGCTGTATCTGCTGCTCTAGCTACACAAAAAGACATCCGCAATAATGGTGTATTTGATGGTAATCGTTTGTATGTAGTACGCAATACCTTAATGAATTCCATCCTAATTGAAGTCGGTTATCTAGATCAAACAACAGATAAACAAATTCTAAATCATCCCGACAAACGAAAAGCTCTTGCCAAACTGATTGCTGAAGGCATTTTCCAAGAAATGAAGAATTGCGATTAGGCGAAACGATCTAACGCCATATAAAAAAAATACATAGCATAAAAAAAGGAGAAACGCTTCTCCTTAATCTCTATGCGGTGTATCTATGCGAGCAAAGAAGCTCAAGGCGTATAAACCACATACACCTACAACTGCATAGATGATTCTGGATAATACAGATCCTGTTCCAAACAAGGCATCTACCAGATTAAAATCTAAAAATCCAATAAGACCCCAGTTAACAGCTCCTACAATTACCAGAGAAAGAGCTATATAATTCAATGCTTTCATGTTTATTCAGCCTCCTTGTTCATAGTATGCTCAACACATCCCTTTTCATACATCATCAAATTGCGGTTATTTTGGCAATACCTTTTTCATAAATTTCTGTTATGATTAAGGCAGAAGATAAGAAAGCTGGTGTCATCATGCAAAAACTTGAGGCAAAGACAAGAATCCTCTTCACGGAAGGAACCGATCCACGCGTTTTACATGCCGCCCAAAAATTAATTGATAAAAACGTGCTACACCCGATTGTTTATGGAAAACGGGATCGCATTAAAGAAGTAGCGAGTAAAGAACATTTAGATATCCGTAAACTGGAAATCCTTGATCCGGATGCGTTTGCCGATAAAGAACAGATGCTATTGCGAATGCTGGAACTGCGCAAAGGAAAAGCAGATCGCAAAATGGCAGAGGAATGGATACAAAAGGATACGTATTTTTGTACAATGTATGTAGAAATGGGGTATGCCGATGGCTTACTTGGCGGTTCTACCAATTCTACTGCAGATACCTTACGTCCCATTATGCAATTGGTAAAAACGAAGCCCGGTTGTAGTTTTATGTCCAGTTGTTTTCTAATGCTAAAAAAAGAACAGCGCCTAATTTTTGCAGATTGTTCCATGAATCGCAATCCCAATGTTGATCAATTGGTGGAAATCACATTGCAAAGTGCTGAAAGTGCAAAAGCTTTCGGCTTAACGCCAAAAGTGGCACTCCTATCCTATTCTAGTAAAGGAAGTGGCAGTGGTATTGATGTTGACCTGGTACGTGAAACCGCCATACGTCTTTCTCATATGCCCTTGGATTATATTGTCGATGGTGAGTTACAGGTAGATTGTGCATTAAACCCTCAAGTGGCAGAGCTAAAGGCACCTAACAGCCCCATCAAAGGAGAAGCCAATGTACTGATCTTTCCTGATTTGAATTCCGGCAATATCGGATATAAGCTTGTTGCTAATTTAGGAGGCTATGAGGCATTAGGACCTATTTTGCAAGGCGTTCGTTTGCCAATGAATGACTTATCCCGTTCTGCCAGCATAGATGAAATATATAAAATGGCAATCATTACCGCTATGCAAAAAGAACGTTGATGATTTCCCGAAAAATTATAATGAGCACTTGAAAGATAATAGAATTTCAAAACACGTTTTTATGCACTCTGCCAAGCTTGATCAAAATGCTGAAATAGCAACATTAATTATGCTTTCGATAAATCAGAGAATTATCGTCATGTTCATTGCGAAATGTTTAACTAAAAACATAAAAGAAAGCCAGACCAAAGTCTGACTTATCATAACCTGTGGACAATGTTATTCTCCCGAAGGACCGTTTTTAGGTTCCCTTTCATCAGGATAATACTTTAGATTGGCATTGGTCCACTGATTATTACCGGCATCCTTTTTGGCCGGTTTTTTATTTGTGGCTGGTTTTGCTTTCTGCTTTTTCATATTCTCACCTCAGTCGCTAGTAGCGTGGATGCTTATCGCTGATTCTATGTATATAGCTAACAAAAAAAATGACACAAAGCATAACCGTCAGAGCACAGACACAAAATATCCATTTCAATGCGATATAATCTGCCAAAGGTCCAAACACTACAGTGCCTAAAGGCAACGCACAGGCATTTATGATCTGTACGGCACCAAATACCCTACCTTGTAAGAAAGATTCTACATGCTCTTGCAGATACGTTTGATAAGACGTTTGAAAACAAGGCATACATATGCCTATCAGAAAATTAGCACCTAAATACACTGCAAAATTAACGGCCATTCCTAATACCAACATGAATGCACCATAAACAAAAGTTGAGTATAGCAGCATTGTAATATGCCTTTGGCGATGTCCCCAGATGCTCATCAAGACACCGCCAACAACAGCACCTAAGGCAAACAGCATTTCGCTGATAGAAAGAGCATATACGGTTCCATGAAAATTACGTGCAACCAATAACGGTGTCATAAAAGCAGCAGGTGATATAAATACCATAACAAAGAAGATAAAGAGCAGCAGCTTAGACAGCATGTCATGATGTCTTATATACTGCCATCCTTCTTTCATCATCTGCATCGTCTTTTTCTTGTTTGCGTTTAGCTTTTGTGAATCCACCCTTACCAACAGCATAATGCCATTGCCAATGAGGGCAGTTATCACATCAAGGAAAAAAGCTATTTCTAATGGCATAAGTGTTAACAGCAGCCCACTGATGATAGGAGATAAAAACATCATCAGCGAATTAATAACACTATATATACTATTTATCTGCAGTAAATGCTCCTGTGGCACTAGCTGTGGCAATAAAGCATTTACAGCCGGCATTTGGATACCACTTCCTGCAGAGCGGATAAGTAAAACAACATACAGCATCCACATTTCCTGATAGCCTGTTAAAAAAGCCATAGCGACGATCCATGTGGAAAACGCAATTATACCATCGCTCCACATAATCAAATTACGCCGCGAAAAACGATCTGCTAACACCCCTGCAAACATGGATATCAACATTTGCGGAACATAACCACAAATCGTAGCAACACTCATCATAACACCGGATTTGCTTTGCAGAGTAATTTGCCAGATGATTGCAAATTGAACGATACTGGATCCAAATAATGAAATTGTTTGGGCACTTAAAAATTTAATACTATTCTGTTTCCATAATTGCATAATCATACTCCCTTTTTATAAGATACAAAACATAAAGAAAAGACTTCGCCTTGTTAAAAAAATTCGCGTAAGTCTTTATCATGTGAAACAGCATATTATTTTTATATGACGAAAAAAACAAAGAACTTTGTTTATTGACCGATACTATCTATTTTTAAGACAACGGCTTCGCACAACACTGTTTTCACTGCGAAGCCCTCTGCTCTTCGATGCTTTTTGAATACCCGATACAGCATTCTGCTCACCGCCTTTCTTTTTTATTATAAAGATAATTTTTATCCTCGTCAATCAAGGTTTTGCACTTTCAATAAACCAGCGAGTTCTCTCTAGAAATAAATTACGTTCAACCCCTGCTATACGACAGCGATATAAGATGCCACATCCTCCTACCTGTGATGCTGACTTGCGGATTTCCAATACCCGATCAATTGGATATTCCATGCCATTGTCCCATATCATGACCTTGGGTATCAGATTGCCATAGCGATCATGTAAAGTCAATACATCCACATAGCGCTTATACAGTTTCATCATACTTAAAAGAAGGATACCGGATGAATCACATGTTCTTCCTTAGGATTAAATTCTGAGAGATCCGGTGTCAGCAATGTTACACAGCGTCGCACTTTCGCAAAACCAAAACGATTGCGTATCTGATCAATACTGATTTCTAATTGCTTCTGGCGCTGTCGCTCTTCTTCACTGGTAAATAAATTTAATTGTGTAAGTGCTTGATCATCCTCAATGCCACTTACACTTACTCCTATCGTTCGCAACGGTTGTTCAAAAGTATAATTTTCTTTTAATAACTGCAATACGACCGGCATGATTTCCTGCGCAATATTGGTAGCTTGCATGATCTTACGCTGTCTTGAAAACCAGGATAATTCTTTATTGCGCAAAGAAATGCTGATTACATTTCCCCTCAATCCACTGTCACGCATTCTTGAAGCTACGGATTCAACTAAAACATAATAAATAATCTTCGCTTCCTCAAAGGTATTGATATCTCTTGGAGCCGTAATGGCATTCCCTACGGATTTTACCGGCTCTTTCGCTCCACTCAACGCCACTTCGGAAATATCTTCGCCATTCGCAAACCACCAGATAAGCTCTCCCATCTTGCCAAAATGATCTTTCATCCATCCCTTTGATAAATTAGCCAAATCACCAATCGTATCAATACCATAATAACGCAGTTTCTTTTTGGTAGCTCTGCCCACATAAAATAAATCTTCTACCGGCAATGGCCAAACCAGTGTCTGATAATTATCCTTGCGAATTTCCACAAGCCCCATTGGCTTTTGCATATCGGAACCAAGTTTCGCAAAAATCTTATTATAACTGACTCCGATGGAAACACTTAATCCTATTTCCTGCCATACTCGCTTCTGAATCTCTTGCGCAATCGCTTTTCCGCTGCCAAATAAAGAAATCGATTGTGTCAAATCAATCCATGCTTCATCTAAACCAAAAGATTCCACTTTATCCGTGTATTCCCGATAAATGTCCTTTACCTGCTCCGTATAATACATATAAGCTTCATAATCCGGATGTATGATTTTCAACTGCGGACATTTTGCATAAGCCTCACGTAAAGATTCACCTGTTTTAATATGATAAGCTTTTGCCATATCATTCTTTGCTAAAATTATGCCATGGCGAGCCTCTTCATGACCACCGACCGCCATCGGTATCTTTCGCAGCTCCGGATGTCGCATTTCCTCAATTTGCGCATAACAATGGTTGATATCGCTGTGTAAAATCACACGTTCCTGCATATTATCCCGCCTTTCGCATTTATTATACCTCTTTTGTTCCACTTTTCAATAAAATTTGGAACATTGGATAACTTTTCCTCTCATTATTATATCAAGTGTTCCAAAAACTTGTCACAAATGAAAAGTTATGGTAAACTAAAGTAAAGTGAGGTGCACGCTATGACATTAAGTGAACTGATTCGTTATTATCGTGCTAGTGAGCATCTGAGTCTGGAAGCTATAGGAGATTATGTCGGTGTAGCAAAATCCACTGTTAAACGGTGGGAATCCGGAGAATCAAAAAACATACCTCAGGCGAAACTGGAAAAACTCTCGGAATTATTTGGCATTAATGTAGAGGCATGCCTAAACAACCAGATAAAACCTATTTTGGGATATGTGAAAGCCGGTTATGATTTATTTGCACAAGAAAATCTACTTGGTTATGAAGAGGTGACACGCAAAGAAGCCAGACAAGGTGATTATTATTTAAAAGTACAAGGGGATTCCATGAACGGATCGCGCATTTATGATGGAGATTTGGTTTATGTGAAAAGCTGTAGCGATGTCAATAGTGGAGAGATTGCTGTTGTTTTAGTCGATCGACAAGAAGTTACGATTAAAAAGATCATCAAAAAAGAAGACTCTTTACTATTAGTCGCCAGCAATCCTACTTATGAACCTCGTTTATTTCATGGAGAAGATCTTCGCAATGGACGTATTCAAATCTTAGGCAAAGTGCTCCACTCAAAAATACAATTCTAAATTTCCTATACATATAGTATAACTACCGTATAAAGCAGTTACCTCTTGTCAATAATCTAAACAGGAGGTTTTTATTATGTATGCAATTCGCAGTAAACGCACCCATCGTTTTTTTGCAGGCGTAGATACACATACCGGCATTCACAGCTCTCACCATCTGCGCATGGATGAAATTCCCCTTTTATTTCTAAATGAAGAGCTTGCCCGCATTGAATTATTAATGCATCACATGAGCCCTTCCGCTTATGATATCGTAAAAATAAAGCTGGAAATTGAAGAGCCGATTTCCTCATAGAAGAAATTCCCACCGGAATTTCTTTTTCATGTGTGGCGGGCATGCCACATATCTAGGGTGAAAATCCCTCGGGGCGTAGTTATCGACGAACCCAAGAGC
>NZ_CAXUBY010000031.1:0-33378 GCF_964249515.1 Eubacterium sp. 3_1_31 | reverse complement strand
TGGTAAGCGTAGCCTGAATCTGAGCCCCTTGGGGCGATTACGTAAAAACCACCAGCTAAGCTGGTGGATATTTATTAAAAAGGAAGAATAAAACTAATATTTGAAATGAATATATCGATAATAAGTGTTTGATAAGGAGTTTCGAAAAAAAATAAAATTAATTTCTATATGATAGGTATGTTATAAACAATTGTCTTTATTCCTTAAGTATCAAATATCATGAAATAAGCATTTTTTTATTTACATATGTTTGCTTTAGATATGGTTATTCACTGCGTTGAATTTTCTAGAAATTCGCCTTATAATTTTAATGAAAAGATACATACAACGAATAAACAAATACAAAATATAACTTTTATGTAAAAACATTTTTCTACATTTTTCTTCGTATAGCACTATAATTCACATAATTTCGCAAGCTGATCATGATACGTATAAACAATATTGTGGCTATAAAAGGACTTATTGGTTCTTTTAAAGATAAAACGATATTCATGATGTTGGTAACAAAGCTATCCTTTGACAATATGCATTTATGCCAGTCAGTGAATATCAGAAAATGGAGAAAACAATATGAAAAAGAAAAGGATGAGGCATTTATTGACAGTTATTGTTTCTGCGGCGATGATACAAGGATTGTTTGCTTATGCTCTGCCATTAATGGCAAAAGAAACATCTTTCCAACAAGAAACAACAATTACGCAAACATCAGGTTCGCTTACCCTTCATGAGCATGATAGCGAGGGAAATCCCTTAGCGGATGCCTCTTACAGCATCTATAAAATCATGCGTTTTGAACAAGAAAGCACTTCGCGTTTTGTTATTGAGGAAGCTTTTCAAGATGTTTTAAAAAATGTTACACCAGATGCTTTAGGTAGTTATTCTACAACACAATTAGAAAAGCTAAGCCAACAACTTACCATAAAGGCGGAACAATTTCCTCCTTTAGCTACTGCTACTAGCGATGGCAGTGGCACGGTAAGTTTTAAAGATTTAAAGCTTGGCTATTATCTAGTGATAGAAACAAAAGCTCCAAACAATTACATATTAGGTAAACCTTTCTTAATTGCCATCCCTTCAACAAATAACTATCAAAATCATGAGGAAGGTAGTGCATGGGTCTATGATGTGGAGGCATACCCGAAAAATGAGATAGTAACCTTTGATAAGACCATTACCGATGCCAGTGATGGCTCAGTTAAGATAGGCGATTATGTACCATATCAAATAAGGACCAGTATGCCTGATTATGACGCTAGTTTCTTTGGCAATCCCACACCGGCGACCTTCATAATCATCGATACGATGGAAGATGGTTTGGCCATCCAAAACGATGCCAAGCATCCAATCACGGTAAAGGTGAATGATAAAGAAATAGCAGAAGGCTCAATGACCTATAGGATAAGGGCAGAGAATACGGCAGGGGAAGAAGCCGATTTGCACATTAGCTTCGCCGAAGATTTTATAAAAGAAAACGGAGGGCAACCAATCATTGTCACCTATGAAGCACAGGTAACAGAGAAAGCCAAGCAAGGGCAGGAAGGAAATCAAAATGCCGCAAGCTTGCAATACAACCACAAAGCAGGAGAAATTACAAACAGTGAAAAAGCAATCGTAAAGGTGTATAGCTTTGGAATTCAGGTAGAAAAGTTCACCAATGAAGGAAAGCCACAAGCATTAAAAGGAGCAGACTTCACCTTATTAGCAGCTGATGGTAAAGAAGTGTTGAACAATGCAAGTACAGATGACAAAGGAATTCTGAACTTTCATAATCTGGATGCAGGTACGTATTATCTAAAGGAAACAAAATCACCAACTGGCTATACTTTATTAGCAGAACTGATTAAGGTGGAGATTATCGCTGATGTAGATAGTGCAAAAAAAGCAACTGGTAGCTTTACATTAAAGGTAAACGATAAAGAGATCACCGATACAAGCGGAACCTTTATCACAAAACTGGATAACGATAGGGGAATTGCTAGTATTGCCATAGAGAATCATAAAGGTTTTACTTTACCATCTACTGGAGGAACAGGTATTACGCTTTTTTTGGTAATCGCTAGCGTAGGCATCTTAGTCATCAGCATGGTGATGGTGAGTAAGAGTAGGAAACAGGCATAGTGATAAAATGCAATAAATCAAAATAATAGAAAATGAATGAGGTAAAGCAGATGAAAAAAAGAAAGAGAGCATTACAAAAAGCATGTAGCCTGTTCATCATGTTCATGTTGACACTGACAACGCTAAAGGCAGTCGGAGGAACGATCGACATTCATCTAAAGGATTTTCCAAATGCAGAGAAAGCCGGTGTCACATTCACGCTGTATAAGGTAGGAAGTATGAGCGATGATGGAAAAGCAGCGCTGCATGAGAAATATGATATGCACTTACCGGATACGGCTGAAGAATTACAAAAGGTCGCAAAAGAGCTTACCCAAAAGACAGATAAGGAAACCATAGGAAAGAGAACAACAGATGAGAAAGGATATCTGTCTTTTACCAATATTGAAAATGGTATCTATTTATTGGTGCCATCCGATATGGAATCTTATGGCACGATTGATCCTTTCATTGTGACCTTGCCAATGTATGAGGAAATAGCGAATGTTATTCAAGGTCCAAGCTATTATCTGCAGGTAGAACCCAAAGCATCACCAAATGAAGCAGAAAAACCTAATTTACCAGTAGACCCCGAACATCCAAACAAACCGATAACTCCGGAACATCCTGATATCCCAACACAACCCAATAAACCGGGAACATCCACAAGCACGACAGATAAGAAGGAGGAACCAAAGAAGGAAACGACATCCACACAGACAGGAGATACAACACACAAAGATCTGTATATCTTGTTCATCATGCTTTCCACTCTTGGCATGTTTATCTTATACAACAAGCATAAAAGAGGAAGTGAACTAGACGATGAAAAATAAGAAAAAACAATTTGCGGCAATCTTATTAGCTGCATCCATGCTCTTTATAAATACGAATACATCTCTTTATGCCAAAGAAGAACCAAAGGCAAAACCGGAAGCTGCTCAGGAAACAAAAACCAATAGACAGCCTGCTACCACTATCTATGCCCCTACCCAACAGCCTTTATTAGGAACGGCTCCATTAAAGGAAGAGACGCCAAAGGATACCCCTGTCAAAGAAGAGCCAAAGACAGAACCAAAAGAGAGAGCTCTTTATACAGATGTAAAGGGACAAGTGTATCTAGACGATAATAAGAATGCCAAAGTCGATAAAGAAGAAAAAGGACTATCCGACATCGAAGTGCGCTTATATAAGATTAAAGAAGGCAAGCCAGAAAAAGAAGCTGCCTATCATACCCTGACAAACATCAAGGGAGAGTATGTCCTAGAGGAAGTAGAACTAGGTAACTATAAGATCGAATATAAAAGTGTCGATAGCGAAAAGAACCTAAAAGAATATACGATCATCCAAGAGAAAAAAGATGAGAAAGAACCAGTAAATAAAAAAGCAGAACCAAAACTAGTGGAGAAGAACAAGGAATACCGTATCGAGCAAGAAGATGTAGAACTCAAAGAAGGCAGTAAACTAGAACTAGCTTTATTTAGAGTAGAAGCGTTTGAAGAAGGAAAAGAAAGAAGACAAAAACAAGAAGTAAATAAGGAAGCTTCTAAAGCCGACAACCCGGTGAAGCAGGAAACGCGAAAGCAAAAAGAGACCGCGAATAAGAAAACAGAAACGAATACAACGAAGAAAGCAGAAGTCAAGCAATCAGAGAAACAAGAAGAAAAAACAATTCGTCATAAAATCACTAAAATAGAACCACTAATGACTACAGCGCAGTTAAACAAACTAAACAGTACAAAAGTAGGAGCAGCCAATGCACAGGATAGTGATTTCATAAAAGCTTTGTATGCAGTTTTAGATAGCGAAGACTGGGCATTCAATGCGTATTATGTAGGACAAAATGATAAATATCATGTAGAGAAGACAAATGATTTCTCATTGAAATACCAGATAGAATTTCACAATAATCGTGATATAGAAAAAGGTAGTGTTGAAATACGTATACCGGCTACATTGTCTAACGATAGGGATCACAAAGGAATCCTACCTACCAGCATCGCAATACCACAGGGAACCTTAGATGCTCCGGTAGAAAACAGAATCACACCATTCAATTATTATCTGGATGAAGATACCAATGAGCTTGTGTTCTTTAACTATAAAAAGATCACATCAGGTTCCAATGTGGCATTTCAGGTATTGTATAAGAATCTACAAATCATGGAATTCGTAGATGATAGTACATGGAGCTTAAAACCAACCGCCACTGTGCAATTTAAAGATCAAAAAGAAGAAAAGACAACGCCTCCTTTAACGGGACATATTGATTCACAAGTTAAGCTTTCCAAGGTCACAAAGACGCCGTATACCTTAGGGGCTAAAAGCTATTACCCAGGTATTTATACCGAGAAACAACTGGCTAGCATCGTAACGAGCCTGCCACAAGAGTACAAAGGTGATAACTTTACCAAGTATAAATATGTAGCTTGGCAAGTGCAGGTCACAGGAAGTGCAACTCAGCCATGGGAATTATACCTAAAAGATATATCAAATCTTGAGGGCAAAGTAGTTGGCTTCAATCGAAGCTACAACAAGATAAATTATCGTGGAGATAGTGCTTATTATAAAATTTCCGATATGAACAAAGATAAGCTAATACACTATGATAATCAATATGGGTATATCCTAGTAGTCGTTGCTTATCCTGCTGATAAGATCCAACCGAATACCTTGATTGAAAATACAGTTGAAGTCGTATTACATCCATATGATAGAGTAGATGAGGATCTAAAGCTAACAAGTAAAGCAAATTGGGTATATCGTGATTATGCATGGAACTACAAAGGCGATATCATCGGTGTCGATAAGAGTGGTGGAGGTACCTATAAAAGCTTTTTGGAAGCCTATAAAGCCGCAAGAAAACAAAATACCGATATTGGTGACATTCCATTTCACGTAAACAGTTCAACACGTGGCTATAAGCTCACCCATCATGCATCCAATGAAGATGGTAAATTAGGTGAACGTATCGAAGGAGCCAGCTATAAGATGACGACCGTCGATGATTTTCTCTATGCCTATCCAAATACCGGTTCAACAGACAGTTACAAGATCTTAGATGGAGATGATTACTACTATAGTCAGGTAAGCATCAAGCAAAACGATACCGGATATGATCCTTGGGAAGACAGCGAGGCAAAACCGGAAGAATCAAAGGATACCATCGTTTATGCAATGTTCAAAGGCAGCACAGTATGGGAAGAAGTCAAGGTTATCCCATGGAATGCTAGCGGAACGATGTCTTATACCTTTACAGAAGAACAGATCAATAGAAAACCATGGAGGGTAAAGGTAGAACATGAATCTGTTAATTACCTTTCCACATGTTCAATCGACCTAAAAGTACGTATCCAGCATGATTCGCCGGCCTTTCAAGAGCTGGTAAAAGATGAGGATAATGAGCAGATGCTCACCTTAGAAAATATTGCCGGTGTCATGGGACAAAGCTTACAAGATGGCAAGGAGGAAGGCTATTTTCACGATGCTACGATAGGTTTTAACTATGCCGAACCAGAATTAAAGGAATTGAGCGAAGCATTGTATGGTACTTTACCGATGCGTGATAATGCATTTGCTTATCTGACCTCGGTACAGAAAAATGCAGCATCTTATAAATATGGAACGAGCTGGAATGATGCAGGTACCGGAAGGGTACATCTGAAATACGATATCATGGCATATGATGGCTATGAACTATATGGTTCAGAAGCTATTGATTATCTAAAGGCAAATCTGGTCCGCTCACCGGGAAGAAAAGATGTCGTCTTTTATGATCTGTTGCCATATGGCGTAAAGTATGATCCTAGCGTAGAGATCATTGCAGGACGTGTAAAGACAACAAATGCTATGACATGGATGTATGAAAAGAGCTGGGATACCAGTCAGGTCAAGGTCAGTGTCGATTCTAAGGAAGATATCATAACGAATTATCGTGGAACGGGAAGAATGATGGTCAAGTTCCATATCCATTATGATGGTGCAGATCCATCAGGCTTTTATGATTCCATGTGGGCAGAAAGCTGGGGCATCAGCTTTGGTGCGTACTATGAATGGAAGGATATCGACATCAGCAATGCGGCAACGAATATTTCTGCGTTCATGCCAGAAAAAGAGGATAATGAGCCATTGTTAGGAACAGATGATCAGGTCATGTTGGATAATGGAAGCGATTATCCTGATACCTTATCAAAAGATGAATACAAGGTTTTGGGAGAGGATATTGATGGGGATGGTATAACGGATGAAAGAACGGTATTGTATGCCAACACCAGCGTCAATGATGATATGGCAATAGCCAATAGTGATACTATCGAGAAACTGGTAAAAGCAGATAATGACCGCTTCGGGGTCTTCTCAGAAAGTGCCATCGTAGCACCAAAAGAAGGCTATACCTATGAAATAACGGTAAGGAATGCACAGGATACCTTAAAGAATATCGTCGTATATGACCTGTTGGAGGATGCCCCAAAGCATCGCTCACAACAGGAGAAGGATAAGCACTTTGAAGATAACTGGTGGTATGGAACCTTTGATGGCATCATCACGACAGGCTTAGAGAAAGCAGGGATAAAGCCTGTGATCTATTACAATGCAGATAGAGATGCAAGAATATCAACAGAGGAAGAGCTTCCAAATTCTATATTGACGAAAGAGAATGGCTGGTATACAGAAGAAGAGTGGTTGAAAGATCATAAATTTGCGGATGTCAAGGCAGTCGCAGTAGACCTAAGCAAGAAGATGAATGGTGATGATTTTGAAATCGTAGATATGGGCTCTGTGAGCTTTCGGATACATATGATCTCACCAAATGAGGATGAATCCAAGGTAGATGCCGACCACAGCAATACAGCCAATAAGAATGACACGGCTGTCTATGCTTATAACAATTCTGCCTATTATTCAGAAAAAGTAGGAACCAGTACAAAGCATACGGTCATCGGGAATTCTGTACAGGTATCACAACATGAATTAGAAAAAGTAGAGATCGTAAAAGCATTTGGTGGCGATGTACCAAAAGAAAAACAAAATAGTGAGTTCCGCTTTATCGCAAGCTATAATGGTTCTACCTATGCCACACAAGAATATCAATTATTTAAGAAGATAGATGGAACTTGGGAACGCCAAGGAACCAATCGTGTCTATGCGACGGAAGCAGATGGCAGCTTTTATCTGCATGCGGATGAAAAAGCGGTATTCGATGTCAAGGATAAGAATCTGTTGACGGTAGAGGAAGAAGAAAATCCATTCTGGAAAGTAGAAATAGAAACTAAGGAACAGGATGAGATCCAGATAAGGACATATAAGAATACGTATCGTCCGGTATTATATGCGCAAAAGAAGCTGGAAAACGATCCTAAGGATAAGGAAGCAGAAGTCAAGAAAGAAAGCTTCATCTTCCAAGCATTTGCAGATGGAGAACCAATGGCAAATGCTGAATACTGGCTCGTGGATAGCGTGCGTACGGATGGCGGTATCCCTAAGAAATTGAATCAGAATGTCTTGAAGACGGATAAAGATGGTAAATTTACGATCAAGGCAGGAGAGATCGTAGCTTTGTTCCCGGGTGTTGCAGGAACAGCATATGAGATCAAAGAAACACAAAAAGGCGATGATTGGTTTACGGATGCAGGAAAAGATAGCGTAACAGGAACGATGGTAAATGATGGCAATTCTGTAAGCATCACAAACTATTACAAATGGAAAGATCTATATCTGAAGAAAGAACTTACCCATCAGAAAGCTGAAGACTGTACCCAAGCATTTACTTTCCAGGTATTCACAAAGGATACACCATTTGCAAATGCAGAATGGGTCATCCTGAAGGAAGATGGAACAGAAAGTGATGTGCATGGCACAACGGATGATGAAGGTAAATTCAGCATTGCATTAGCAGGTAAGACCGTAAAGATCAAAGGCTTTGAGGCAGGCACATCCTTCAAGATCGTAGAGATCGATAATACAAGTGATAACTATGAAGCGATCCAAGGGACGGTAGAAGGAACGATGCCGCTGTATGCCTTAAAGAGCGATGCAACGATCATCAATGACTATATCCTAAGACCGATCCGTGTTACTAAGATGGTCAGCTATGATGCGACTGATATGACAGAAGAAAAATTGAATGCGATCAACGATAAAGAATTTACCATGACCATCAAGGTAAACGGTGCAATATATGCGAATAAGGAGTTCACGATACAACGTAGCGGAGAACCAGATACTACCACTACAACAACGGATATCGGTACCTTTACCATCAAGAATGGACAAACGATCATCTTCCATGATGTGGGACCAGCAGGTACCAACTATGAGATAATAGAAACACCAGATGTCAATTATCCACAGATCTTCCCGGCAAATGGGGAATCATCGACAGGTACGATCGATAAAGAAGGTTCCAAGGTAACCTTTGTGAATGGAACAGAAAACACATTGCTGATCGGAAAAGAATATGTCGTAGGTGATGGGGATGTCAATAAAATAGGAGAGCAGTATCTTGAAACGATCAAGAATGATCCTACCATTCGAGGAAAAGAAAAAGTAACCTTGAAACTAGAAGTACAAGATGCAAATGGTGATTGGAAGATCTGGCCTTCTGAAACCCAAAATGTGCAAGTAACCGATGCACTAACCAACACGATAGAAACGATCACTTGGAATGCCAATAGTACCTTGACGTTAGAACCATGGAAACAGGTCGTCATTCCTACATTAACAGCTGGTGACAGCTATCGTTTGAGCGAAAGTACAAATGACCAATACAAGCTGTATAAAGATGGAGCAAGCTTTATCGAGATTACCCAAAAAGAACCGCTAAACGATGGTGCAATACAAGATACGATCGAGAACAAGCCATTAGCGATCATCAAGAATCAGATCATAGGTAAACAACAGAAGTCCATCATCCAAAAGAAGATGAGGCTAGGCTCTGAGGAAATACCTACAGGTTCGCAATTGGTCTTCCGTGTAGAAAGCTATGATGGAAAGGTATGGAATCCGGCAAATGAAATTTCTTATATCGTAGGGGATGATAATGATTGGATAAACAATCGCATTCAGAAAACAAAAGCTGATGGAAAGATAACGGTAGAGAAAACAGCAAAGGGTTATCCAATTATTTATTTCACAGAGCATGATGTTAAGATCAATCCAAGCAATCCAATGAAAGATAGCTATCGTATCGTAGAAATCTTAGAAGAAAGTGAAGATACATGGGGCATCCTATCCGGATATCTGCAGCTAGCTGATAGCTATAATGGCAGCTTGGCTATCGAAGATGCGAATACTTTCGTCAATAGCAATCGTACGACACCAATTGAAATAGCGAAAGCACTTAATGTAGACAGTGAACAGGAATTCACCTTCGAGCTAAGACAGGTCACACGTTCCAAACAAGAAGTGATCACAAGCTTAGAGGATATCCTAGAAAGCAGAGAAGGAACCAATATCAGCTATGTAATCTATGATGTAACCACAAATAAACAAATAGCAACAGGAAATACAGGAACGACAGGTGAGATCAAGATCAAAGGCAATCAATACGCAGGATTAGATCTACCAGATGATACTGCATGGACGGTAAGTGAGAAACAAGATACACCATATATCTTAACCGACCTATCAGGAACAAACGATAAGACATTGCAGTTAACGAAGAACATGATGTTGATACAGGCAAAAGCACCGATCATACTGGCAGACCTATCTGTAGAAACAAATGAAGAATACTTCATAGAAGACAGTAAGGTAGATAAATCCAAATTCACTGTAAATGCACTCTATTCAGATGGAAGGGTAGTATCATTATCTGATGATGATTATGAGATAAATATAGATACAGTACCTAAGAATGTGAGAACATTTGATTTAACATTCACCTATACCGATGATCAAACAGGAGAATCTATTAAGAAAGTAAAATCTTTAAAAACAATAGGAACGATAACATTAACAAAAGAAATGGTAACTACTGGTGTAATAGATGCCAATACAGGAGAACCTGTAGTATTAAATACTGGCGATGTAGAAATACCAGAAGTTATAATGTATGAAGGCAATCCGCGTGTTATAACATCAATAGGTGAACTTGCATTTTATGGCAATGAAAATATTACAAGTATAAAAATGCCGGATACGATAATAAGCATAGAAAGAGCTGCATTCGAAAAGTGTAGTAAAATTACGGGAGAATTGAGAATACCAAACTCAGTAACAAGCATTGGAAAATCTGCATTCCAAGAATGTAAAGGATTCACAGGATCATTAATAATTCCAGACACAGTAACAAGCATAGGAGAATATGCATTCTATGGTTGCAAAGGCTTTACAGGAAATTTAATAATCCCAGACTCAGTAACAAGCATAGAAAATGGTGCATTCTCTAATTGTAGTGGATTTAACGGAACATTAACAATATCAAAATCAATAACTAGCATAAAAAGTTATGTATTCTCTAATTGTAGCAATTTATCAAGTTCATTAATAATTCCAGACAAAGTAACAAGTATAGAGAATTATGCATTCTATGATTGTAATGGTTTAACTGGTAAATTAATTATTCCCAAATCCGTAACAAGCATAGGAGATGATGCATTCTCTTATTGTAGTGGCTTCACTGGAGATTTAGTAATACCAGATTCTGTAACAAGCATAGGAGAATATGCATTCAGCAATTGTAATGGCTTCACAGGCTCATTGACAATTGGAAATTCCATAACAAGCATAGAAGATTCTACATTCTATGGATGTAATGGCTTCAAAGGAGATTTAATAATCCCAGACTCCGTGACAAGCATAGAAGAATATGCATTCTATGGTTGTAACGGATTCAAAGGCTCATTAATAATCCCAGATACCGTAACAAGCATAGGGTATTTATCATTCTATGGATGTAATGGTTTCACTGGCTCATTAATTATTCCAAAATCCGTAACAAGTATAGGAAGTGCTGCATTCCAAGGTTGCACTAATCTTGAAAAAATCATTTTTACAGGTAATACAGATCCAAGTACTATGCGTAATTACCCTTGGGACTTTGATCCAGGTAAAATCGAATGGCAACCATCACAGGAAGGGGCATGATATTATGAAATATATAAAACGAATCAGCGTACTATTGCTTGCTGCTTTCTTTATGGTCGCAGGTACGCAAGCTATACAGGCAGAGGAAACAACGAGAATGACCTTTACCAATGAAGAGAATAAGACTCCTGACCTCTTTATCACCAAGCATGTAGAAAGTGCTGATGATCGTTATGAGGTACCAAAGGATGTGGCTTTCAAATTCGTATTAAAGTTAAATGGAAAGCTTGCCAATAAGGAACAATACCGTGTGTTCAATGAAAACGGAGATGAGGTATACAATCATCAGGATGGTACGATATCTTCGGAAACAACCAATAAGATACCTGTCATGACCGATCGTAATGGAAACTTTACCTTATATGGTGGATATACTGCAAAATTTGAGTATGTTGGCAATGGGGTATCCTATGAGATCTTGGAGCTGCCGCAAGAAAATTTTCAACAGGTTTCTCCGGCAGCGGGGACCTCTGCCATCGGTACGATCAAACCAGATGGTGCCAGAGTTGAATTTGTGAATCTATATATGCCATATGTTGAGCAGAAGACAACGGATCTGATCGTAACAAAGCATATCTCCTTTCCACAAGGTTATGTATATGATGGAGAAGATAGCTTTCACTTTACCTTGAAGCTGGAAGGGAAAGCATATGCGGATGAGGCATATACGATCAAGAATAGCGATACTGGCGAAGAAGTAAAAGAAGCAAGGACCGATGAAAACGGCAGGTTTACCTTAAAAGGCGGACAGAATGCTGTCTTTAAGGAAGTCAAGGCAGATGTGGACTATGAGGTCGTTGAGGAAAACGCAGAAGGTTGGCGAGTATTGGGGGATGTAAAACAAAGCGGAGCGACACAGGCACCGGTAACAGCAGTGCAATATACCAATGCGATTGCTTCCTTTGGGGTCAATAAGACATTGAGCGATAAGAACACATCGGATGAAACATTTACGTTCTTATTGATGGATCATATGAAGAAGGCATGGAGCAATGCAAAGTATGTACTGTATGATAGTGTGAGTGGAAAACGTGTAGATGATGCAACCTATACAACAGATGAGAATGGACATTTCACCTTGAAAGCGAATCAGAGTGCTATGTTCTTAGATATAGAACCAGGAACGATATACAATGTACAGGAAATAGTAAAACCAGGCTATATCCAAAAGACACCGGTAAGCAATGAAGGCTATGAGAACAAGGTCGTAGGCGATAATGTGCAAATACTGCCATTTGTGAATGAAGAGATGAAAGAAGAAGGAACGTTATCCGTTACGAAGCTGATTGAGAATACAACAGGTGAGATACCGATGGATGATATCAAGTTCACCTTTGTGTTGAGCAGAAAGAATGGGGACGTTTATGAAGCTGTCAAGAATGCGAACTATGTCATTCCAACAGGTGATGCAGAGAGTACATATAAGACAAATGAAGCGGGTGAATTTCAGGTAAAAGGAAATCAGACCGCGCTATTCAGGGAGCTGAAACAAAAAGAAACTTATAAGGTAGAAGAGAAACAGACGAATGTGGAATATAAGATTCTTACCAATGCACAAGAAGAAAAGCTTGATAAGAAGATACAATTCTCATTTACTAACGCCTATACACCAAAAGAAATTGCGGTTTATCTAAAGAAAATGAATCGTGATAAGGAAGCCTTAGAAGGAGCAGAGTTTACTTTGTATAGCGATGCAGAGATGAAAAATGCGATCGCAAGCTATACAAGCGGAAAAGCAGAAGGCTTGTTGATTAAAAAGCTGCGAGCAGGTACCTATTATCTGAAAGAAACGAAGTCACCAAAAGGCTATAAGTTGCTGGAAGAAAGCATCAAGATCGAGATCACAAGAGAAGAAGGAACAGGAAAGCTGTTTGTGAAGGTCAATGGGAAAGCAGCAGAGCAGAGTGAAGATGAGCAGATATATGTCATCACGAAGGAAGTAGGCGAAAGTGATGAAGTGCATATGGTCGTGTACAATGATAAGAACTTCTGGATACCAATCACAGGAGGAACAGGGATTGCAGTATTCATTGGAATTGCAATCATTGGCTGTGCAGGAGTATTGTTCGTGCTTAAGAAAAGGATGAGGAAAACGCATATCTAACATTTTATTTCATGTAAGTTAAAGGAACTTGGAGTTTCATTGGTGTGATAAAGATCATTCCAAAGTAATGAGATTCCAAGTTTTTTCATACACCTAAGAATATGCATATTAACAGACTAAAAAATACGTTATAATTGTATTTAATCTTAATAATGCTTATTTTATACAATAAATTGGAAAAGATGGTGAAAAAATGGCAGCAAATGAAAATCTTAAAAATTTTTATATTCTATTATTAGATTTAAAAGAACCGAAACAGATTGCATATTTTACCCAACATTTGAAGGTATCCACAAAGACGATATACAATTATTTAAAGGAGCTGGAATATGAGCTTCGTCCATTTGATCTTCATGTCGAAAAGCGAAGAGGTGAGGGGTATTTGCTAGTTGGTGCTGAGGATGAGCGAGATGTGTTTCGGCGTTATCTTGAAGAAACATATTTAACACAGGACTTCACTGACTTTCGCAGAAAAGAGTTATTAGAAAATCTTTTGATGAAAGATGAAACGGTATCTGTTCGCAAGCTGGTAGAGAAATATGATGTTGCGAAAAGCAGTATCGTCAATGATTTAGAATATGTAGATAAGGTATTGCAAAAGAATGAATTATTCTTAGTAAGAGATAAGAGTGGTACATATGTGAGCGGAAAGGAACAGCACATTCGCAGTGCAAAGCGTAACTATGTTTTTGAAAAGTTTAAAGAGAAGTTGTCTGCTAAGGAAAGCTATGATTTAAAAACATGCAAAGCAATTTTGGCAAATTATGTAGCGAAAAGATATATGGAAATTGCGGAAGAAATGATTACCTTTGTAAATGATAAACTTTCTTGTGAACTAATGGATGATATGTATTATTATCAGATTTTTATACAGTTTGCTATCTTTCTTGATCGTGTGGAAAAGGAACATCTTTTAATACAAACAACTTATCGTCCTGTTGTATCGGAACTACATCGGTTAAAAACTTATCCCGTGACATTAGAATTGGCACAATGGCTGAAGAATACCTATGGGATTGCTTTAAAAGATCAAGATGTACGTTGGCTGAATGCTCGGGTATCCGGTGTTTATCATGAAAATGATATACATAGTGTGAGTCGTAAGGCGGAAGAGATTAGAAGTCAGTTAAGTGAATTCATAGAAACGATTTCGGCGGTAGTAGGAGAAAATCTGAATGATGATGAGGAATTATTTAAAGGTTTACAGCAGCATGTTGTTCCTATGATGACACGCATTACGAATAAGATTAAGATTACCAATCCTTTTTTACCGCAAATAAAAGCACAATATCCGGCACTATTTAGTGTATTGGTCTTAGCTGCTTCCACCTTTGAGAATTCTTTGAATATTCATCTTTCAGATGATGAAATTAGTTTTCTATTAATCCATGTACAGGCTGCTATCGAACGCTATAATCTTTCTAAGAAAATTGCCATTGTAATTCATTCAAGCGGTGCGAATGCGGATTTAGTAGAACATCGAGTGAAACGCAATCTGCCACGTTTTGATGTTGTCGAAACCTTTAATTTAGATGATTTAAAACTATCCTATCTTGATGATTTTGATTTTATCATATCCACAGTAGAGATTGCTTATGATAAAAAACCTGTTATTTTGATTTCGCCACTGGTGGACGAATATGATGTTCATAAAATTAATCAGATATGTGCCGATACAAGCAAGCACAAAGAAAGTGTTAAAAATCTATTGTTAGAAACGTTGGATAAAGAAACCCTACTTTTAAAACAAGATTATGAGGATAAAGACACGGTCTTGGAAAAAATTCATACGATTTTTATGCGCAATGGTTATGTCAGTGAAGGTTTTTTGGCATCTATGAAAGAAAGAGAACGCATGGCACCTACGGAAATGGGAAATGGTTTAGCAATACCGCATGGGATTTCAAAGTATGTGAAAAAGGAAAAGATCCTCGTAATGACATTGAAAAAACCAATTGTATGGGATAAAGAGAAAGTAGACATCATTATTTGTCTGGCCTTTAATTTTGCGGATAAAGAACGTTCCAGAAAGTTGATTAGCAATATTTATCAGTTCATCAAATCCAAAGATACGATTCACCGCGTACGTGAATGTACAACAGAAAAGGCATTTTATGAAATTGTCAGAAGTCTTTAAATGGTCTTGCTACACCTTGTATTATCATTTAAGCTAACCGTTTGTTTTTTGTGTTTGTTAAATATAAGAAGCAGACGGTTTTTTATGTGTCCTAAGACTTACAAAAAACTATGAAGAGGATTGGCATATCGTAAAAAAGTTTCTCATGACATAATGTAGCTGTCAAAGGAGAGTGATGATATGAAGGATGAGGTGTTATTTCTAAAATCGCCATTGAAAGAAAAAATCTATGGAGGAAATCGCATCCAGAAAAAATTTGGCTTTTTAGAGGAGATGAATAAGAAAATTGGTGAATACTGGGCAATCAGTGCTCATGATAACGGTGTCAGTATCATTACCAATACGGCTTGCGAGGGGCAAAGCCTAAAAGAGGTTTATGAAAAGCATCGTGAATTATTTCATCACGATAAACGCGAACGGTTTCCTTTATTGGTAAAGATCAATGAGATTACCAGTCCGGTATCCGTACAGGTACATCCGGATGATGCATATGCGAAGGTACATGAGCATGACTTAGGGAAAGCTGAGTTTTGTTTATTTCTGGATGTGGATGATGGAACAAAATTAGTACGCGGACATCGTGCCAAAAGTCGTGGAGAGTTTCAAAAAATGGCACTGGAAAAGCGATGGGATGAGCTGCTCATACGTAAAGAGGTAAAAACAGGTGATTTTGTATATACACCGGCAGGTGTCGTACATGGCGTAGAAGGAAAGATGCTGATGGCAGAGGTCCAGCAAAGCAGTGATGTGACATATCGCATTTATGATTATGATAATGTAGATGTCAATGGAAAACCACGTGAATTGCATTTGGAAAAAGCCTTAGATGTTGTGACAATCCCACACGAAGAACCGATGGTAAAACCGCAAATTACAGAGCATGGACAAAATGAAATCCAACAGTATATCGACAATGCTTTCTTCCGCATTACGAAGTATGGCATACATGAAGCAGAGTGTATAGAAAATGAAACGTATTCCTTATGCTTGGTACTAGATGGCAAAGGCACATTAATTACAGGAGAAGCTACTTATGGTATCGGTGCAGGCATGAGCTTCATTATGACTTCGAATGCAAAACAGTATACGATCGATGGAAATCTTTCCTTATTGGTTAGTGAGCCAGGCATGGTGAAGGGGGAATAACGACATGTTTGATCAGCAGTTAACGTTTGTCAAGAAACAGTTTCAAACCAAAATGGAAGCAATTGATTTCTTGATTCAAAAAGCGATAGAAAGTAAGAAAGTGATAGGAGGTGAAGCATATAAACAATCGGTTTGCCAACGGGAAGAGGAATTCTCTACCGCAGTTGGTTATGATATCGCGATTCCGCATGGCTCCAGTCAAGATGTACAAGAATCCTTTGTCGCAGTCGCTACCTTAGAAGCTCCGCTGCATTGGGGTGATGAGCTGGTGAAGATGATCTTTCTGATTGGGGTTCCAGAGAATAAGCGAACAAAAGAGCATTTGCAAATATTAGCTTGGTTAAGCAGAAATCTAATGCATCAGGAGTTTCGTGAAGATATTCTGCATGCAGAAAATGAACAACAGTTATTCAACTGTTTGAAAAAACTGGAAACAGAGAAAGGAGATTAGCTATGAAGATTGTTGGCATTACCGCATGTCCAACAGGCATTGCGCATACATATATGGCGCAAGAGGCATTAGAAGAAGCAGGTCGTAAAAGGGGACATGAAATTAAATTAGAAACGCAAGGTGCGATGGGTGCTGAAAATGAAATCACTGAAGATGAAGTGGAAACGGCGGATGTTGTATTAATCGCGGTTGGTTGTGCTGTAGAAGGCATGGAACGTTTTGAAGACAAAATTGTTGTTGAGATTGATGTGGCGGATGCGATTAAAAATCCGCAGGCCGCAATCATGAAGTTAGAAGAAGCAGTAAAGTAAGCAACATAATAAAGAAAAGAGGAGAGTGAAACTATGAGTGTTGATTTTAAGAAAATTAAGAATTATCTGATGACAGGTATGTCTTACATGATTCCGATGACGGTTATCGGTGGTATCTTCTATGCCGGTTCTATTGCCTTTGGTGGTACAGCCGTGGCAGGTGAAGGTATGGTAATCAAAAACGAATTTCTATTGCATGTACAGGAAATCGGTGCAGCTGGTTTGTTTATGATGATTCCTGTATTAGCTGGTTATATCGCTTATGCCATTGCGGGGAAACCAGGTTTAGCACCAGGGCTGGTTGCCGGATATATTGCGAATACAGAAATTACAATTGGTGGTAATGCAGTAAAAACTGGTTTTTTAGGAGCATTGGTGTTAGGTTTTATGACTGGATATATCGTACGTTATATGAAGAAAATTCATTATCCGGACTTAATTAAAACGGTTGTACCAATTCTGATTATTCCGGTTGTGACATCTTTTATCGTATGTATCTTCTATATGTATATCTTAGCGAATCCAATCGGTATGGCAATGGGCGGTATCGAAAGCTTCTTAACTAGCTTATCCAGTGGCAGTAAAGTAGTGCTTGGCATCATCATGGGTATGATGGTTACAGTTGATATGGGCGGACCGGTAAATAAGACCGCTTGCTTGTTCTCCATCGGTATGATGGCAGAAGGTCATTATGAATTCTTTGGTATCTGTGCGGTTCCAATTTGTACTGCCCCATTAGGTATGGGTCTGGCAACTTTATTATCAAAGAATAAATATACACAGGAAGAACGTGATGCAGGTAAGGCTTCCTTGTTCATGGGATTGATTGGTATTTCTGAAGGGGCAATTCCATTGGCAGTTGCAGATCCGGCAAAAGTTATTCCATCCATTATGGCCGGTGGTGCTGTTGGCGGTGCTATTGCGGCAGTTACCGGTGTTAAGGATTATGCGCCACATGGCGGACCTATTGTATTACCGATCATTGATGAAAAAGTTTGGTTTGTCATTGCTATTATCGTCGGTACGATCGTGACAGCCTTACTGGCAAATGTATTAAAAAAGCCAATTGTTGAAAAAGCAGATAAGGAAGCTGCTTAGAACGATATGAAACACGCATTGATTATTGGTGCAGGAAGATTAGGCAAGGGTTTTATTGGGGAAACTCTTGCGAATGCAGAAGGATGGAAAACGACATTTATAGATATTGACGAAAACGTCATTGAGGCAATGAAAAATAAGGGGTATTACGATGTGTGTGTACATCGCGAAACACGCATTGAAGAGCATCGCGTTCGCGGTTATGATGCTTATACATGGAAACAAAGTGGGGCAATGGAAAGTGTAATCGATGCCGATGTCATTTACTTTGTCATTTACCCAGAACAAATACCGCAGGCTGTATGCACTGTCTGTGAAGGGCTGTATCGTAGAAAACAGCAACAGCCTGATAAGAAGCTTTGTATGATCTTTATCACAAATAAAAATCATTTAATGAAAGATATTGAGCAGATGTTTTATGAACATTTGCCAGAAGAAACACATGCCTGGTTTCAGGAACAGGTTGTCTTACGCGATTCTATCGTGCGAAGAAGTACAGATGCCCAAAGCAATGCGGCCTTAAATATTCGTACGACAGCGGTATTATCCTTACTGATCCAGCAACCCTTAAATGTTGATCTATCAGCGATTGAGTGGATGGAAACATGTGATCAATTAGAGCTATTAAAAGATGTAAAGGTGTTTGTGGTAAATGGTCCACATGCTGCCAGTGCTTTTCTGGGATATTATAAAGGCTATGAAACTATTAATGAAATTAGTAGTGATGAAGAAGGGGCAGCCTTTATTAAGGAAGTAGAAAAAGAGATAACAGAAGGTGTCTTACAGCATTATCCACTAACGAAAAAGCAGTTGTATAATTTAAGTCATTTCCCTGCGGCGAAAGGTGAAATGGTAGATTATATTTATCGTGTGGCGTATGATCCAATTCGCAAATTGACCAAAGGTGATCGTTTAGCCGGCAGTGCTGCTATGTGTTATGCGCATGGATTGCCTTATGACGCGATAGCCAAAGCGATGGCATATGGTTTTCTCTACGATGAGCCTAGAGATAAACAAGCAGTGGCATTACAAAAAAGCATTCATGAGGAAGGTATCTTACAGACGATTGTAAAACTTACTGGTTTTGCTAAAGAACATGAAGTTACCAAACGCATCTTATATTACTATGAACAATTGAAAAAAGCATAGATGAAGTGGCTCTTGTTATTCAAGAGTCATTTCACTGTTAGAAAGGAGCGTAATTATGCGGGTAGTGAAAATTGTAGCAATGGATGTAAATCGTTATTTTGAAAACCTGAAAAAAGGGCTTTATGATGAGGTGAAGAAACATCAAAAGAATCTACGTTATGAGGATATTCAAGAAGGTTTCTGTTTTGAGGATTCCTATGGCACCTTATGTTGTCTGCGTAGATGTGATAATCAAAGTATTTTTCAAATGGAGAAGCAATATCCTGGTATGATACAAATACTCGTTCATAAAATTGAACCTTTCGATGAAAAGTATCGTGTTCTTTATGAAGAAAAAATCACCCATACAACTATTCGTAATAAGCTGGTTTATGCATGGCGAGCCAGAACATCACAGGCACGTTTTACCATGATGGAGGCATTAACAACCTTTATCGATAAAGCACAATAAAACACGCAGAACTTGCGTGTTAAATAAAATGTTAATGTTTCACAAGGCTTATACATGATTTGTATGCATAAAATCAGCAAATGCTTTTTGTAGATTATGAAGGTTGAGGTAATCATAGAACTGTTCATGGGATAAATCTTTATGGTATTCATCTACGATATTGCTTACATAGTTGGCAAAGATATAAGGAATGCCACTTTGTGTTCTTATATAATGAATATGCCAGCTATCTTCGTTTGCTGTTACACTTACCGATGCTGTATCAACACCCATATCACCCCATATATCATCTGTGAAGATATCGGTGTAAAAGGGTATGTTATTTTGTTTTAAGGTTTCATGAAATGAAGCTAAATCTTGTACTGTCATGTTGTGTTCCTTCTTTTCTTGCTCATTATAATCGTACAATTAAAAAAGTACAAGTATTCTGTAAGAGGAAACGAAAAAGATGATGGGAAAGATAGAAATGGGGGTATACTATGTTGTGTATTTTGAGGTACGAAAAGTCTTGCTAGTAATAATTGTTAGCATGAATGTTAGATAGATTGTTAGCAAGATTAAAATAGTTCTTCTTTTCTTATAAAGATAATAAGCACAAAAAATTCACTTTTATTAGTTTTTAATATCGAATCATGATGTTTTATGTAAATAAAGTAGAAAAAATCAATTTATCATATAACTATAGTAAGCAAAACATGCTTTCTTGCTACTAATGATTGTTAGATAGATAGTTAGCAAGATGTTAGCAAGGATATTTATGATTGAGAGTAGAACCATTAAATTTTAAAGAGAATATGTGGATGATATAAAGTATGCAGTTATTGCATTTGCGAATGCTGATGGAGAAAAATTTATATAAGAATGATGACATTGTTACAGTAGGTGGTTTAATAGGTATTTCCGTCTTATATAATCAACACTTCGTAATTGTTTTTTAGCGTTTAAAGATCATAGAAAAAGGAATACTAAAGAATAACAACAAAAGGAAAAGGATTAATTTCTGTGCAATACAGAAATCAATCCTTCGTAACTGCTTGATTTAGCCTATTTACTTTAAGTCCAAATAATTGAGTACACTTCAAAGTGACTACTTTTTACTATTTCGATAATCTTTTACCATACAAAAGACCTAGCACTTCTTCACACGTTTCCGCTGCGGATATCTGCTCTATAAATTCATTAGCACTGATGAGATGATACAAATCCTTTAAAAGTTTTTTCATGATTTCCTTCTGTTCAAAAGATACTGCCGTAAAGAAGATGACACGCACCATATCTTCTTTCCAAAGAATAGGTTCTTCTAACGTGATAAGAACAATTGCGGTATGATTTACAAAAGTATCAAGTCCATGGGGAATGGCAATACCATTGCCAATTTCTGTAGAAGATATCTTTTCACGATTTAAGACACTTTGATAGAAGTCTTCGGTTATGTATCCCTTTTTTCGTAAGATATCATTTGCGGTTTTTAAAATTTCTTCTTTTGATTTACATTTCTGTTTCACTAAGATCGTATCACTGCTGATGGCTTGCAACAGGGAATAAAAGCGTGATTCCTTGACATCACGTATCAGCTTATCGTAGGTCTGCTTAATTTTTTGAATATCATTGCTGTCAGCTAATGGAGAAATGACGACTGAAGGTAAATCTGTTGATACTTCCATTGTTGAAATGATGAAATCAAAATCATGCAAGTATTTTTCTTTCAAATCTTGTATGTTGATTAATTCAATGACATCAAAGGTAGGCAGATTGATCTTAATTTGATTCTCAATCAATAAGGCATTCGCTAAGTTGCAGTTATACACAATGGCAATTTTTTTTGATAAGTTATGTCGTTCTAATGCTGCCTGAAAGTGAATGAGGATAAACCCGATTTCATCATCGGACAAGGTATACCCTAATTTCTTTTCCAGCACGCTGGAAGCAAGGGAAATGACACTGAACATGGCGGTAAACTGCTGCTTGATCTGAAGCAAAAAAGGATTGGTAATCTTAATGTTGTTTTTTAAGCGGGCAATCATAGGGACAAAATGATTAGATAAACCAGTCTTTAACAGCTCATCAGACATAAAGTCTACCGAGAAGATATCACCAATGGAAGTTATCAGTTCATTCACAATATCCTGTACAATAGGAGAATAGCCATCCTTGGCTTTTTGATCTTCATGATACACACCGGCAATCCTTGCATTTACCCAGCGAATATCTCGATCATTCATCGTAATGCCATGCGCATCTTTTAACCATTGGGTAATCTCCTCTGTGATAGGATAGGTCTTTAATATGTGCAGTTCGGTAACAACCGGACGGGCAGGTGCTTCTGTAATTCCATAACCTTTGCGAATTCTTGAGATAAAGATCGCATAGGTGACAAAAATCTGATTATAGTAATTGGTATCCAGATGAAAATTTAATTTATCCTGTGCCATCTGAATCATCTGACGACTGATGTTTTGACTTTCTTCATCCACATAACGAGATAAGATTGCCTGACAAGTCTTGCGGTCAATGACTTTATCTTGTTGCGACAAGGCCATGAGTTCATTGAAAATAAACTTCCGCTTGGCACTGCGAATCCGCTGTTCCTTACCGATGATGCGGGTCCCGCTTTTATCACGTTGTAAATAAAGATCCTGTTGCGAAAGATGCTGTTCGATTTTCTCCAAATCTTTCACGATGGAAGTGGAACTGACACAATAGGCATCCGACAGACGACGCACCGACACACATTCATCTTTCATCAATAATTTTTCAAGAATTTTATGTTGACGATTTTTACTTGTGGGTGTTTCATCTAAATCCTGCTGTATCGCTTCACGTAGCTTTGCGCGCTCTTCCATACTGCCTTCTAAGCGTATGCCAACACCATGGCGTGAAATTAACGCTACCTGATGATTTCGCATATAGTAGCGTAAATCGTTGATATAATTGGAGATGGTTTTGCTGGATACCATGAGCTTTTCGGCATAGTAGCTGGTCTTGTGGAAGTCTTCTTCTTCCAGCAGAAGATTAAGAAACAGCGTTAATTTCGATGATTTCATTGTGATTCTCCTTTCAGAATAAGGAATAGAGAAATCCCTAAGATATCATAAGATGAAATCTTGGAATCGGCTATTGCAAACTCTTTCCAGATGTTGTGGAAAAAAAGATACACGAACACGTGCAGTATCACTATCATAACATTTTTTTATGACATTTAAAGGGAGTTTTTGCATAAATACAGCATAATTTCTTGAAATCTTTCCCCTATAGGGGAAAGCATGGTGCCGGTAATTGCCGGTGTTTTTTTATTTCCGGAAGTTGTAGAAAAGAGTTGGTATTTCGCAAAAAAATTTCCCCTTTTACAATAGGGGCGTAAGAAAGGAGCGCAAGACAATGAGCAAGGAAATTCTGAAACTGAAATCCATGATGAAAGAGAAAGCATATGGCGGTACGCAGATTGCTGAATATTTGGGTTTAGCCCAAGATACCCATCAACGCATTGGTGAATATTGGATGATCAGTGCCCATGAACATGGAGAAAGCAGAATCTTACAAGAACCTTTTCAAGATATGCGTTTGAGCGAAGTGTATGAACAGCATCGTGAGTTGTTTGCTAATAGTAAACAGGAACACTTTCCCTTGTTAATCAAGATGAATGATGTATCATCCTCTCCATCCTTACAGGTACATCCCGATGATGCTTATGCACAAGCACATGAACATGCCACAGGAAAAAGTGAATTCTGTTTGTATCTGAAAACAGCACCGAACACAAAGCTCATCTATGGGCATACGGCCAAAACCAAAGAAGCCTTCTTGCAACGTATTGCCCAGGGTGAAATTGATGATTTGGTAATACGCAAACCAATTCATGATGGAGATGCTGCGTATATTCCTGCCGGTATCTTACATGGATGTGAAGGAAAGATGCTTGTGTATGAGGTTCAACAAAATTCTGATATCACATATCGCATTTACGATTATGACAATACGGATGCTTTCGGAAATAAACGACCTCTGCAAATTGCCAAGGCAGCAGATGTCGTATGCATCCCTCATAAAGATGCCCCACTTACTCCTACAATACAAAAAGAAAAAGCCTTTACCTGTATTACGTATTGTGACAATGACATCTTCACCATTCGTCAATATCAGATACAGGAAGCTGTGGACATCGTAAATGAAAGCTATGCATTGTTAACGATTCTTCAGGGTCAGGGATTACTTGAAACCAAGCAGGAAACACTGGATGTCAAAGCGGGAGATAATCTCATTGTCACATCACTTGCCAAGCGCTACACCTTGCAAGGGAGTATGCAAGTGATGGTTGCCATACCGAAGGAAAAGAGGTGAAACATGTGTTTACAAAGGAGATAGTAAACGTCAGTGATCAACAGTTTCAAGATAAAAGGGAAGTCATTTCTTATCTTGCGGACCTTGCGGATAAAGCGGGTAAGATTACCGATAAAAAAAGTTATGTTGAGGCTGTTTTGAAACGCGAAGAAGTAGTATCTACAGCCATTGGCTACAGCGTTGCCATACCGCATGGCGAAAGTGATGCGGTTAAGGATACCTTCGTGGCTTGTTTAAAGCTGAATCATCCTTTGCAATGGGATGAGGAACAGGTAAATTTGATCTTTATGATTGGAGTTCCATTAGCAAGCCGTAATGCAGAGCATTTGCGAATATTGGCAATGCTAAGTCGCCATTTGATCAAAGCGGATTTTCGCCAACAATTACAAGATGCGAAAACCAGTGAAGCATTTTATGACTGTATTTCCGTATTAGAAGAGGAATAAACGATAGGAGGAAAAAGAAATGAAAATCGTTGCCGTTGCCGCATGTACCACAGGTATTGCGCACACGTACATGGCACAGGAAGCCATTGAACAGGAATGTAAGAAAAGAGGTTATGACTACAAGGTAGAAACCCAAGGGGGCATGGGTATTGAAAATGAACTGGAGGAAGATGATATCGCCAGTGCAGATGCTGTCATTTTGGCAGTAGCCATCGGTATCGAAGGGGAAGAACGTTTTGAAGAAAAAGAAGAGGAAGGCAAGGTCATCACGATTGATCCTTCTGTAGTAATCAAAAATCCTGCTGAGATCATTGATCAGGCAGAAAAGCTCTAAAGAAGAGGAAAGAGAGGAAATCCTATGTTTAAAAATATTGGAAAAGATTTGGTAAAGGCGTTTAATACCGGTGTTTCATATTTTCTTCCAGCCGTTGTTATCGGTGGTGTCTTCTTAGCCATCGCCTTAGCAACCGGAGATGCCGGTGCCGAAGGAATGAAAGTCACCAATCCTTTCATGCAGAATTTGAATACGATTGGTTCTGCCGGTATGGCCATGATGATTCCTATGCTAGCTGGTTATATCGCTTATTCACTAGCTGGGAAACCGGGCTTAGCACCTGGTATGATTGCCGGTTATATCGCTAACAATCCCGTTGGTGAAAATAGTGTATCTACCGGTTTCTTAGGTGCGATGATCATGGGTATCTTTGTTGGTTATGTATGCAAATGGATCAAATCATGGAAGGTGAACACAACCATTAAAAGCATCATGCCAGTCTTGATCATTCCTATTCTATCAACACTGATTTGCTGTTTAGCTTATATGTATATCTTAGTTGGTCCATTAGGTGCTTTGATGAAAGCCTTGACCACGATGTTAAGCAATATGCAGGGCGGCAGCGCTATCCTGTTAGGAATCGTTATTGGATTGATGACAGCCTTTGATATGGGTGGACCTATTAATAAGACAGCTTCAGCATTTACCATGGCATTGATGGCAGAAGGTATTTATGGACCAAACGGTGCTTTCCGTGTTGCGGTTGCCATTCCTCCACTTGGACTAGCTTTATCAACATTCATTTCACGTAAAAAATATGATGATGCTGAAAAACAATTAGGTATTACCGCAGCCTTTATGGGATTGATTGGTATTACCGAAGGGGCAATTCCATTTGCTGTTAAGGATATCAAACATGTATTGCCAGCAATCTGTTTAGGTAGTGCGGTAGGTGCCGGCTTAGCAATGATGCATGCAATTGACTGTTATGTTCCTCATGGCGGTATGATCGTTGTAGCAGCTACCAGCAAGCCGCTGTTATACACCTTAGATATGGCAATCGGTGTCGTTGTGACAGCCATTGCATTGATGTTTATCAAACCGAATTTAGAGGATAAGAAAAAGAAAGCAGAAGCCAAAGCGGTAGAAACGAAATAGGGGAATCTTATGGCAAATGCAGTCATTCTTGGTGCAGGTAGATTGGGGAAGGGGTTTCTTGGAGAAACCCTTGCCAATGCACCACGCTGGCATACAACATTTTTAGATAAAGATGCCGGTGTTATCCAAAAACTAAATGAAACAGGCAGTTACCATGTGCAGGTCTATCGCAAGGAGTGCATAGAAGAACATGAGGTAAGCGGCTATGAGGCATATGAAACCCTGCTAGAGCCACAGGATTGCCATGCCATCGTATATGCCGATCTCTTGTTTCTTAGCATCTATCCCCAAGATTTTCCTGAGGCTATCGCATATGTAAAAGAAATCTTTAAGATGCGGGCAAAGACAAATCCCAATCAAAAGCTGAGCATGCTTTGTTTAACAAATAAAAACGGCATGATACCAATGATTCAAGATGCCTTTGTAAAAGATATGAACGAAGAGCTGCTGTCCTGGTTTATGCATCAGGTCGTCATACGGGATACTATCATTCGCCGCAGTACCGATGCCGATGATCATCGCTCGCTAAACATTCGTTCAACGGCAGTCTTGTCCTTATTGATACAACCGCCATTAACGATTGATATCGCAGATATTGAGTGGTTAGAGTTATGTGATGATATCGCCATGTTAAAGGATATTAAAGTATTCCTTGTGAATGGTCCTCATGCAGCCAGTGCTTATCTTGGTTGGTATCGAGGTTATACGACCATTAATGAACTATTGGAAGATGAAGATGGAGCAGCCTTTATTCAGGAAGTTACCAAAGAAATACGTGCCGGTATCCTGCAACAGTATCCCATCAGTGAAGAGCAGTTGGATAAGTTAAGTGTCTTTCCGAAAGCAAAAGGAGATATGCCGGATACGGTTTATCGGGTAGGAAAAGATCCACTGCGTAAGCTTAGCTATGATGATCGCTTATGTGGCAGTGCCCGTATGTGTAAAGCGCATCACTTACCTTATGAACATATCGTACAAGCGATTGCGTATGGTTTGCTTTATGATGAAAAAACGGATGAAGCTGCTATGCAGATGCAGATGCTCATTCAAGAAAAAGGCATCATTGAAGCGGTTCATCAAATATGCGGTTTCTCTTATCAAGAGGATTTGTTAAAGGAAATTTGTTCATGGTATGTACGTTTAAAAAATAAGTAATTCTTGCCCCTAAGAGCCAAGTGATGAGGAAAGATGAATATGAAAGTGAAAGTAAATGTCCATGTAAATGCGGCAGCTATCTATCGCATTTTATTAAAAGAGCTGCAAAAGGATATCAAACAACAGGTGAAGCTTGCGAAGCGTCCTGCCCAGCTGCATCAGGGCTATTCGTATACTCAAAAGCTAAAGTTTCATGATAAGGAATATCGCATTCCGGTAACAATAGAAGCACTACAGGAAGCACAATATTACAAGGTAAAGAGCCAATACCCTAAATATACACAGACAATTTCTTATCGCTTACAGCCATTGGATGAAAACTATACCTGTATCATCTATCAAGAAAAACTGCATGATGTGCATTTCGGTATTCGATTGCTAAGCTTTCTGAAAGGACATTTGTATCGCATGAAAATTGTTCAATATCTTCATCATTTGGAAGATGAGGCAAAGAAACAAAATGAAATTCATAGGAATCGAAAAGGAGAATAAAGATATGCTGATGAATATGCAAGAGCTGTTAACAATCGCACAAAAACATCATTTCGCGATTCCTGCCTTCAACATCGGCAGTCTGGAAATATTAAATGCTGTGAAGGAAGAAAGTGAAGCCTTACAAGCACCTGTGATTTATGAGATTCATCCTGATGAGCTTGCCTATTTGAAAGAACCTTTTATGAAAACGGTTCTGGAGGTTGCCCATACGACAAGTGTTCCCTGTGTCATCCATTTGGATCATGGCGCTAATCGCCAACAGATATTGCAAGCATTGCGTTGTGGTTTCACTTCCGTCATGATCGATGCATCCTCGTATCCTCTAGATGAAAACATCCGGCGAACAAAGGATATCTGTGAGCTTGTAAAGCCTCAGCATGTATCCGTGGAAGCTGAATTAGGAACGATAGGTGCGATTAGCAAGGAGCATGTCAGTGACATTCAATATAGTGATCCGGTAGCGGTGAAAACATTTGTGGATAAAACAGGTGTGGATACTTTAGCAGTTGCGATTGGCACTGCCCATGGCATTTATCCCACAAATTATAAACCAACGTTAAGGCTGGATGTTTTAAAAGCCATTCGCGAACAGGTGAACATCCCTTTGGTATTACATGGAGGCAGCAGCAACCCGGATGAAGAGATAACTCAGGCCGTCGCCTTAGGAATTTGTAAGATCAATATTTCCAGTGATGTAAAAACAGCATTCTTTACTGAAACAAAAAGATATTTAGCGCTTCATCCAGATGCATATGAGCCAAATGCGATATTTCCTTCGGCCATTCAGGCGGCGCGAAGTGTCATCGCTAATAAGATGCGTCTGTTAAACACCGTTGGGAAAGCATATTTATACAAATAAGCATATGCTTATCAAGCGTAACGGTGAAACATACAAAATAGGTAAAAAGAGGAGAAGAAAGATATGGAAAAGTTACCAATTAAAAAAGTAGTGGAAGGACTATTAAAATTACAAGATTCAGGAGATAGTGCAACGTTATTAGGCATAGGGCCAATGTCACCTAATTTATTACAGGCAAGTTTTGAAATCGCTAGAGATTATGATTTCCCTTTGATGTTCATTGCCAGTCGTAATCAGGTAGATGCCGATGCGTTAGGTGGCGGCTATGTGAATGGCTGGGATCAGAAACGTTTTAATGAAGATATTCGCAAGGTTGCGAATGAAGTAGGCTTTGATGGTTTGTACTATTTGTGTCGTGATCATGGTGGACCTTGGCAAAGAGATAATGAGCGTAATGCCCACCTGCCAGAAGAAGAAGCAATGAAATTAGCTCGTCAGTCTTACTTAGCTGATATTGAAAATGGTTTTGATTTATTGATGATCGACCCAACGAAGGACCCATTTGAAATTGGTAAAGTCATTCCTTTGGATGTGGTATTAAGTCGTACGGTTGATTTAATTGCCTATTGTGAAGAAGAACGTAAAAAACGCGGCTTACCGGAAATTGGCTATGAAGTTGGTACAGAGGAAACCAATGGTGGTTTAACTTCGACAGAAAAGTATCATGAATTTATCGAAAAGCTGGAAAAAGAATTAACTGCCAAAGGATTACCAATGCCAACTTTCATCGTTGGTCAGACAGGTACGTTAACAAGAAAAACAGAACAGGTAGGAACCTATAATTTCCATAACGCCTATGACCTAGCACAGATGGCGAAACAATATGGTGTAGGACTTAAGGAACATAATGCGGATTATTTGGATGATGTAACCTTACTGGAACATATTCCGGCAAATGTAACTGCCAGCAATGTAGCCCCACAGTATGGTACAGAAGAAACCCGTGCTTACTTAAAGCTGTGTGATGTAGAAAAAATCTTAGAAGAGGAAGGTTTGCTTGATGAAACTTCGGATTTAAGAAATACTTTGTTGGTAAAAGCAATCAAAACAGAACGTTGGAGAAAATGGATGATGGGAGAACAGCGTAATCTACAGGTAGAGGATATCTTAAAAGATGAAGCATTATCCTTAGAAATTCTTGATATCTCCGGTCATTATGCATTCAATGATGAAGATGTAAAAAAAGAATTACAGCAGCTTTATGCGAATTTGGCAAAATTCCATATCGATGGACAGCGCTTTGTTGTTGATCACATCAAACGTCCTTTACAGCAGTATGCCGAATGCTACAACCTAAAGGGAGTTACCAGCCGTATTCGTAAAGCCATTGAAAAATAATCTTAGGAGCTGGAAGCATCTTTCAGCTCTTCCTTTATAAACAGGTGTATCATGAGGAAGTATATGTATAACAACATGACAACAAGAAAGAAGGTAAGTTATGGATAAACAGGAATTAGTAGAACATGCCAGACAAATACGTAAGCATATTTTAAAACAGGTCTATACGGCACAAAGTGGACATCCGGGTGGAAGTCTGAGTGCAACAGATCTTGTGACGGCATTATATTTTCAAGAGATGGATATCACAGAAGCGAATGTAAACAGCATCGATCGTGATCGTTTCGTCTTAAGTAAAGGACATGCATCTCCTTTGTTATATGCGGTATTGTGTGAAAAAGGACTTCTTGATGAACGTGAATTATTGACATTTCGCAAGATAAACTCACGATTACAAGGACATCCCAACATGAAATATGTTGCCGGTGTTGATATGTCAACTGGCTCATTAGGTCAAGGAATCTCTGCAGCTGTTGGCATGGCACTGGGCAATAAGCTTGCCCAAAACCATCATCGTGTCTATGCGTTATTGGGCGATGGAGAATGTCAGGAAGGTGAAGTTTGGGAGGCTGCCATGGCAGCTGCACAGTATCAGCTGGATAATTTATGTGTCATCGTTGATCATAACCGTTTGCAGATTGATGGTGAGGTGGCAAAGGTTATGAATGTTGATTCTTTAGAAGAAAAATTTAAGGCATTTCATTTCCATGTTTTGACGGTAGATGGTCATGCGATGGATGAAATCTTATCGGCTTTATCAAAAGCTAGAGAAAATAAGGGAAGACCAACAGCCATCATTGCCAATACCGTGAAAGGAAAAGGCGTGTCCTTCATGGAAAATCAAGCAGGCTGGCATGGAACAGCCCCCAATAAAGAACAGTATGAACAAGCAATAAAGGAATTAGGAGGTGAGGCATAATGGCAAAGTGTGCAACAAGAGAGGCCTATGGAAAAGCGTTGGCACAGCTCATACAAGAGAATGAGCGAGTTATTGTTTTAGATGCGGATCTGGCAGGAAGTACCAAAACAAGCGAAGCGAAAAAGGTTTGTCCACAGCGTCATTTTGATGTTGGTATAGCGGAAGGAAATATGATGGGCATTGCGGCAGGTTTAGCGGCAAGCAAGTATATCGTCTTTGCGTCCAGCTTTGCGATGTTTGCGGCAGGAAGAGCCTTTGAACAAATTCGTAACAGCATTGGTTATCCTCATCTAAATGTGAAGATTTGCGCTACCCATGCAGGTCTAAGTGTAGGGGAAGATGGTGCTAGTCATCAGTGTAATGAAGATCTGGCATTAATGCGTGTGATTCCGGGAATGACAGTGATTCAGCCTTGTGATGAAGAGGAAACCAAACAGGCTATTCGAGCAGTAGCTAACATAGATGGACCTTGTTATGTTCGTCTTGGCAGAGGCAAAGTAGAGAGTGTATATGATGCATCTTATACATTTGAAATTGGGAAAGGCAATGTTTTACGTAAGGGGAAAAAGGTTGCCTTAGTGGCGAGTGGTATGATGGTACAAGAAGCTTTAAAAGCAGCTGCTATGTTGGAGGAAGCCCCTACTGTGGTAAACATTTCAACCATAAAACCATTAGATACCGCCTTAATAAAAGAATTGGCAAAAACCCATGATACGATCATCACTTGTGAAGAGCATAGTGTGATTGGCGGTTTAGGAAGTGCAGTATCGGATGTTGTGGCAAGCAGTGCGCATGCCTGTGTTGTAAAACATATCGGTGTACAGGATACCTTTGGAGAAAGTGGCGATGCACAAGCTTTATTTGAAAAGTATGGCATCAACGCAAAGGCAATTGTTAAAGCGGTACAGGATAGATAAGAGCATAGGAATATTAGAGAACATAAGCTGTGTGGTATGTAAGGCTTATGTTCTCTTTTCTATTTCACTTAAGTAGTTCTTTTAGAAACGAAGAACTCAATGGCGGATGTTTTTGTATAACATAGACAAAACAGTAATTGATAAACGTTTGATCTACATATACATGTATAAATAATAGGTGTTAATAAATAAACAGGTGAAATTATGTATAAAGAAACCCTTTACATTCCTATCTGTAATGAATAATTGTATAATAGATTAGAATCAAAAAGAATAGAAATTTCAGAGGGAGAAAGAAATGAAGAAAAAAGTATTATTCGCAGCAATGCTTTCAGCTACGCTGCTTGGCGCTACACAGGCGGTGAAAGCACATCCGGGAAGAACTGATGGAAATGGTTGTCACACCTGTCGTACCAATTGTGAAAAATGGGGATTGGCATATGGAGAATACCATTGTCATAATGGTAATAGCTCTGCATCTAGTTCGAATTCATCTAGCAATCAAACGAAACCGTCTACGAATACAACGACAAATAGTTATACCACGAGCAAGCCAACGGTCACTAAGCCAAAAATTGATTATAAAGCTATTGGTAAAAAAGAAGGTTATGCAGCTAAGATAAAGGAGCCAAACAGAAACTTAAAAAATATAAAGTATAAATACAAAGATAGTAATTATCGATCGGCATTTGACAAAGCATTTTTACAGGCTGAAAAAGAGTTACGTAAGAAAAGTGAAACGTTAGCCAAACAAAATGGGGAAAAAGATGCAATAACGACTGAAAAATATCAATTAGCAACTTTGCCTAAAAATATTATAAAAGAAGTATATACAAAACATTATAAAGAAGCATACGATGCAAAAGAAAAGCTAAAGCTGAATGAAATATATGCTATGGCAGACAAAGATGCTTTTACGAACATATATAATGAAGAGGAAGCAAAACGTAGTTTTGATTTAAAAAAATTTAGCAAACATTATATAAGCGAATACAATACTTATCGTGAGAACTACATCAAGGAGAAAAAGAATTTTTTAGAAATGAGTAAGACAAATGGTAAAGAAGACGCCAAAGAACATGAGGATAAAAATTACCAGTTTTTAGATTCTGTAAAAGATACGAAATTCTATAAAGAAGCGAAAGCGGCATATGATGCTTCTTATGATGATAATCTTGTGGAAGTAAATCCGATAGAATCAGCAATCATTTTAGGTGTTTTCATTATCATCATTTATGTTATTGTTCGTAAAATTAAAAAAATCATTAAGCGAAGAAAATTAGCAAAAGGATAAACATAAAAAGACTGTTTACATTGATATAATCCCATTAAAGTAACAACGTCAATACAGAAAACGTTGTCCACGGAGAGAGTGTAAAATAAACTGTGTAAGTTAAGAGCGTACGACTTAACGATACACAGTTTTTATATGCTTATGATACAAT
>NZ_CAXUBY010000030.1:0-36932 GCF_964249515.1 Eubacterium sp. 3_1_31 | reverse complement strand
AATTAAAACGAACCGCCGTATACGGAACCGTACGTACGGTGGTGTGAGAGGGTGATTTATTTCACCCTACTCGATTTTAAATCTAAGTTATACTTGCCTCATAAATGGAAACAATGGAAGCTTTTAATAAAGCGTCAAACGCTTCTTGGGTTTGGGTAATCTGCAGACCTTGTGTTAAGGCTCTGGAAAAGCTTGCTATGATACCATGATTTTTTGCCAATAATGCATTCGCTTGTTCACGGCTGTAACCACCGGATAAGGCCACAATTCGCACAATATGCGTATCCGTTAATAAATCTTTATAGAAATCATCTTGACTTGGCAATGTTAATTTAAACATGATTTGTTCATTATCCAAAGTTAACAATTGCTTTTTAATCTCTTCTTTTAAACGTTTTTCACAGGCTGCCTTATCTTCGCTATAAATATCAACTTCCGGTTCTAAAATAGGGATAAAACCATGTGCGGCAATTTGTTTGCCTAAGGCGAATTGCTGTTCAACGATTCTTTGAATACCATCTGCATTCGCGTGATGGATGACACTTCGCATCTTAGTGCCGAAGATATGACGTTGTTTTGCCCGTTGCAGTAATTCTTCTAAATTAGGAATTGGCTTCATTAGTTGAACGCCATCACTTTCTGTTTGCAATCCTTTATCAACCTTAAGGATTGGCAAGATATGCTTTTCTTCCCATAAATAATCTGCCGTATACTTCCCTTCAATTTGACGATCCATCGTATTTTCAAAAAGGATGGCAGCTAAGATATGAGCATTCGTAAAAGCTGGAGAAGTCATGATACGTGTACGCATAGCGTGAATACAATTAAACATTTCTTCATCACTGTGGTATTGTGATGCATCGACGCCATATAAACGAAGGGCTTTTGGTGTACTTCCGCCGCTTTGATCAAGTGCAGCGATAAACCCTTTGTGTGAATGCATTTGAATGACTCTTTCATCTTTCATCATTCACACCTCCTTCAAACGTTTTTTTAAACGTTTTCTTTATACTATTATTGTACCACGTTTTCCGCAAATAAAAAGGAATGTATCAAATAGTCACTTTTCCATTTGTATGATAAATTGAACGCATGCTATTTTTTCAACATCTTTTCAGCACCTTCACTCATTACTAGCTGATATCCATGAGAAGATAAGGTTGCTGTATCATCTTCAGGGGCAATGGTATCGTCATAAACCCAAATGGCTTCAACAGAAATGCCTTTTTCTTTACGAATCTTTGCCAAAATTTTTTCGCCTTCTGCATGAGATACCGTATATAGGGTCGTCGATAACATGTCGGCAATACCACCATCCTTGGTGATAACAGTTACACTGCGGCAATGTTTTGCAGGCATAAGCGTACTAGGGTCAATAATATGATGCATGATTTGTCCTTTGTATGTATAATAGCGTTGATAATCACCGCTAGTCACAAAAGATGAAGATTCATTAATGGAAATAGATGCTAAAGAATCGCTCGATAAAGTATCATAATTGGGGATTTGCAGGCCAACATTCCAGGCACTTCCATCTGGTTTTGCGCCAATTAAGCGAACATTGCCACCGCCATTGATGATGGCATGCTTTAAACCGGCTTTTTCTAGCTTTTGTGCTACTTTTTCAACAGCATATCCTTTTGCAATTGCGCCAACATCAAGCTGTGTATGTGAATTGTTAATATAGACTGTGCTTGCTTTTTCATCCAGTTCAACATGTTCCCATCCCGTATAGGTGTTTGCCTGTTGCAAGGCTTTCTTAGAAGGGATGGTTGCGTTTTTTGGATTTTTTTCAGCGGCTTCGCGCGCATCGTGCCATAAATCTAAGACAGCTCCCATCGTAACGGAAAACTGATGATTGCTAAGGGCATCGTATTCTTTTGATTGTTTTAACAGCTCCATAATAGGTTCGTCTACCTTGATCGGCTTGTCACCGGCATGATCATTGATTGTCTTAATATTGTTAATGCCATCATAATTATGATATTTATCAAATAGCTTATCATAGCGTTTGAATTCATCTTGAAGAATCTGCTCATATTGTTTATACGTATGTTCATCTTTTGCATAGGCTGTAAACATGACTACCGTATCAAAGCCTAAGCTTGTAGAAGTCATGGAATATTTTTCTAGTGTTACAGTATCTTTTTTACTGCTGCATCCATTACTGATCAGGATTGTTAACAGGCAGCATAAGCATAATTGGATTTTTCTCATTCTTATCACCGAGAGTTATTATACCATTATCATTTGGTATTATCCACTAAAAGCAAGCTTCCTTTGTTAGCATCCTTAAAATAAGCCATTAGGGATAAAAATGTGTATAATATCGCTTCATTTCAAAACAGAAGATGGACTCATTGCAAATGAGGAAATGCGTATGCCGCGATGACGTCAGAAGATGCGGGGATTAGCTAATTATTAGAGATGTTTTGATTATTTGAGGAATCATTTGATGAAAGGAAATGTTTTATGAAATGAACATGTGTACCAAGGCCCAAGATATTGGATTTTTAAGATAAGATGAAGGAATTTAAGAAAAGAATAACGTATGCAAAGGACAGGAAAAGCGTTTCTTTTGTTATGACAGTAGGTGTTGTGTAAAAATCATAAAAACGAAATTCTAAGATAACTGCGAAATGAATAAATAATAAAAAAGTATGAAAATCATCCGAAATTGTATGGATGATTTTCATACTCTCTGTTATTTAATGATGCCTTGCTTTTTTGGCGTTATGCGAATTCAATGACGGTAGAAGCGTCGAGCATTTTTATTTTCTCCATCATCTGTTGTCGCTTTTCTTCAAAATGTTCTTTTTGATTTGCATAACAAGATGCATGCTGTTGGAAGAGCTCTAACAATTGAGCGGCTGTGATCGTTTTATTGACACAATTGCTGTTTTTCCAATTGATGGTGATATTCCACACACCATGATCATTCAAGTAAATCAAGCCTAAGGGGGTAATTGCCAAAGGTACAACAAAGCCTAATACGATCGTATCTTGAAATACGTTTTGCAGTTTCATAAACGTCATCCTCTTTCATAATATAAGATAATTGTAAAACGAAATAAACAAACAGGCAATACTTTTATAGGAGATAAAAAGAACGAAATGATAAGAAGCGTTTTCTAAGATTGCTTTTAATTAATACATGGGTGGTGATCTTATAAATGTACTGCCATAACCAGAGGAAGGAATTCACACTATATTCCATCAGCTGGAAACATCAGGAATCCGATGAAAAAAACGAAAAATTTCTTTATGTACCTATTTGAAAATGTTATAATAATCTCGGTATGTGATTTAGATGAATTATCTGAATTTACATAGAAAATTAGGAAAGGCTTAAAGAAAGGTTAGGTGACGATGATGTCATTGTTTAAAGGTCCAATGCGTCAGCACATACAGGGTCACAAAGAGTTGACAGAGCATGTTGACATTCTGGAAATTAAGGCTGGAAATTGTGTATACATTCCCATGCTGTCCGGTGCCAGCACCAATCTGGAAATGCTTGTACAGGAAGGCGATAAAGTCTTAGTAGGTACAAAGCTTGCTGTATGCAATGAACGTAATGTTGTTCCTATTTATTCAAGTGTTTCCGGTACTATGAAGGGTATTGAGAAACGTATGCATTCTTCATTAAAACCGGTGAATCATCTGGTGATTGAAAATGATGGAGAGTACAAAAAAGAACAGTCCTTTGAACCGTTGGATTATGAAACAGCGGATCGTACAGCTTTAATCGATTTCATGATGAATGCTGGTATTATTGGACTTGGTGGGGCAGGATTCCCTGCTTACATCAAATACAAATTTGCGAAGGATGTTGAAAAACTGATCATTAATGCTGTGGAATGTGAGCCATTCATTACAGCAGATTATAAGATGATACAGGCGCACAAAGAAGAACTGGTGACAGGAATTCTGGCAATGAAGAAAATGGCGATGGCAAAGGAAGCCGTAATTGCCATTAAGAAAACACATCCGGATTTGATTTCTTTTTGTGAGGAAGCTGTAAAAGGTTTGGATGGTGTGAGTGTTGTTGCTGTTCCAGATGTATATCCTATGGGCTGGGAACGCGTGTTAGTGCGTGAAATTATGCATAAGGAATATGAAAAATTGCCTGGTGAAGTTGGCGCTATCGTCAACAATGCCACAACCGCAATTGCTTTCGGTAATGCCTTGTTGCATGGGGAAGCCATTATCACAAAGACATTGACAGTGTCTGGTAATGCTATCAAACATCCACAGAATGTAACCGTACCGGTTGGTGTTCCAGTGAATGAAATTGTTGAAGCTTGCGGTGGTTATACATGTGATGATGTGAAACTGATTGCTGGTGGTCCAATGATGGGAAAAACGATCGTTAATGATAAGTTTGTGATCGATCGCAATATGAACGCTATTACGATTTTGGCAAATAAACCATATGACAGTGTGGCATGTTTGCGTTGTGGAAAGTGTAGTGATCATTGCCCGGCAGGTTTACAGCCAGTGCGTATTGCCCAAGCGGTTAAGACAAAGGATAAAAATGCCATGGAAAAACTATGTGCGATGGATTGTATCGAATGCGGTTTATGTACCTTCATCTGTCCATCTCGCTTGGATGTAACAGAAAACGTACGGAAAGCAAAACGCCAGCTTATGATGGCGAAGAAGTAAGGAGGGTAAAGAGATGAAATTTACGTTTAACGCATCGCCTAACTTACGTCAGAGTCAGAGTACCAAACAGATCATGTTAGAGTTGATGCTGGGACTGCTGGTTGTCTTCGGCTTTTCCCTAGTTTATTATAACAGTGTTTATGGTATGGAATATGCTTTACAGGCAGTGAAACTAATGGTTGTTTCCTTAGTGGTAGCCTTAGTAACAGAGATTGCCTTTGCATTCTTTACCAAGAAAGATGCTAAGTTTGATTTTGCTTATATCAAGCAATTCTTAGGTTCTTCTTTTGGATGGATTACCGCGATCATTTTGACATTGATGTGTCCGATCAGTATTCGTCCATATGCCTTAGGAGTTTCGACATTTATTGCCATTTTCTTTGGCAAGCTGTTATTCGGCGGCTTCGGTAACAATATTTTTAATCCGGCAGCTTTTGGTAGAGCTATCGTGTTTGCGACTTTTATGGGAGCGACCACGGATGTTGTAACAGGTGCAACACCAACGACATTAATTGCGACCAATTATAACTGGCTTGTTGTTAATCCTGAGATGATTCAGGAAATGATGAGTGAAGTCGGTGGCTTAGGTAAATTATTTACCGGTTGGTATCCTGGGGCCATCGGTGAAACAAGTGCATTGGTTATTTTATTAGTTGGTGTCATTTTGGCAATTCGTAAAGTGATCGACTGGCGTGTACCTGTGGTATATCTGGGAAGTATCTTCCTCTTGACTGCTTGCGTCGCATTATTGCGTGGGGTAGGTAGTTATGAAGGATTGCCTGGTTTCATTTGGTATCCGTTAGTACATGTGTTAACTGGTGGTGTCGTCTTTGGGGCTATCTTCATGTTGACGGATCCGGTTACTTCACCAACCAGTGCGCAGGGACGTTGTATCTTTGCGTTAGGTGCTGCAATCTTTACGGTATTAATTCGTATTAAGGCGAATTTACCAGAAGGATGTTTATATTCTATCTTATTAATGAACATGTTAACACCAATGATCGAAAAGAGTCTGGAAGGCAAGCAATTGGCTTTACGTAAAAAGGCATGGATCATCAGCGGTGTTGTTGGCGTGGTTGGTTTAGGAAGCGTCTTATTAGCTGGAAATGTCATTGAGGCGAAAGAACCGGCACCTAAGGTATTCTTAAAAACTGAAGATAAAGATGTGAATAAATTTGAAGCTAAGATTACGGCTACCAAAGACAATGGTGATGGCACTGCGACTTATAAGGTGGAAGCACAGGGATATGCGTCTACCGAAGATGCATCAAAATTTAATAAATTTGATATTGTGGTAAACACCAAAGATCATACGATCGTATCTGTGACACCTACAGAGGTAGTTGATACGGAATATGTCGGTGATAAGATTTTAAATGAAGCATTCTTATCACAATTTAAAGAGCAGAAATTAAGTGACAATATAGAAGTAGAAGTTAATGATGCAGTTACAGGAGCTACGTTCTCATCAAAATCAACTGTCCGTGCAGTTGAAGAAGTGCGTAAGGCTCTGGGCTACTAGGAGGTAATCGTATGAAGAAAATTTTACATCTTACGGTATTCCTAGCTCTGATTGCTGCATTAGCCGGAGGAGCTTTAGGATTTGCCAACTCTATGACAGTTCCAGTCATCGCGGAAAATGAACTGAAAGCAGAACGCGATACCTTAAAGGTTATCTATGATGATGTTCCTGACAGTGCGTTCGTTGTTGAAAAAGAAAATGTTTCTAAGACGATTCAGAAAGTCTTTAAAGTAGAAGGAAAAGGATATATCTTCAAAATGAAGGTTACCGGTTATAAAGATGGTACTTCCTTCCTTGTCGCGTTAGATAAGGATGGTAAGGTTGTTGATTATGTGGCTATATCAAACGGCGATACCCAGGGACTGGGAAGCAAGGTTACAGAAAAACCATTCCGTGAAAAACTGCAGGGTGCTGATGCTCTTGGCAGCGAAATTGATGAAGATACCATTACCGGTGCAACTGTTTCAAGTAAACCGGTCATTGAAGGTATTAAGGAAGCAGCCAAATATCAGGCTGACCATTTGAAATAGGAGGTGGATGAAGAATGAATCGTAAAGAAAATTTTACAGCAGGTTTCATCCGTGAAAATCCTGTTTTCTCATTGTATTTAGGTTTATGCTCTACATTAGCTATTACGACAACGTTGAACAATGCCATTGGTATGGGAGTAGCTGTTATTGCCGTATTGATCATGTCCAATGTCATTATTTCCTTGATTCGTAACATTACACCATCAGAAATTCGTATCCCAGTGTATATCGTTATCATCGCGACTTTAGTTAAAGTTATTCAGATGCTGATTAAAGCATATGCACCAAGTCTGGATACCGCACTTGGAGTATTTATTCCACTGATCGTTGTAAACTGTATTATCTTAGGTCGTGCTGAGGCATTTGCCAGCAAGAATAAGGTATTAGATTCTGCGTTAGATGGTTTAGGTATGGGACTTGGCTATACGGTTTCTATCATCATCATGTCTGCCATTCGTCAGATTTTAGCTACAGGTGTGATTTCTTTTGATAACCCATTTAATGCGGCGCAGAATATCTTCACTCTGCGTATCATCCCAGATGATTTTGCCATTTCCATGTTCTCTCAGCCATTTGGGGCTTTCTGTACATTTGCCTGCTTGGCGGCTGGATTGGCAGCTTATAAGGCACATAAAGAGAACAAAGCTAAAAAACTGGAAAAGGAGGCGAAATAATTTATGGATTGGAGTAATTTATTCGTCATGTTCGTAACGTTTGTTTTGATTAACAACGTTGTGCTGAATCAGTTTTTAGGTATGTGCCCATTCATGGGGGTATCCAAAAAAAGTAGTTCAGCTATTGGTATGGGGGCTGCCGTTACTTTCGTTATCGTCGCGGCTTCCTTGGTTACGTATGCGTTATATTACGGCGTATTAGATAAATGTGGTTTACAATATATGGATCTGATTACCTTCATTCTGGTTATCGCAGCTTTAGTACAGTTGGTTGAAATGATCATTAAGAAGACGAGTCCTTCCTTATACAAGGCATTAGGTGTCTATCTGCCTTTGATTACGACAAACTGTGTCGTATTGAATGTTACCTTAAATAATATTACCAATGGATATAACTTCGCTGAAATGCTGACATATTCCATTGCCATTCCTTTAGGCTTTACATTGGTATTGTATATTTTCTCTACCATTCGTGAACGTCTGGATGCCTGTGATACACCGCTTTCCTGGAAAGGTAACCCGATTGCCCTGATTGTAGCTGCCATTATGGCTTTGGCTTTCAGTGGCTTGATGGGTCTGGTATAGCATATGGCGAGCGCAGTTATTTACTTAGCTATTTTAGGAGGTATTTATGCATTAGTTTTCTATTTGAATCATAAAACACCGCTTCCTAAAGGCTGTGAAAACTTAAAAGCAGAGTGTGAAGGCTGCCATGATGTAGCCTGCTGCAACAACCCTGCGCATGATAAATAGGAAAGGGGAATAACCATGTTAACAGCTGTTTTAATGATGTTGGTACTTGGTGCAATTCTTGGTTTGGGACTTGGAATCGCAGATAGATTTTTGAGTGTTGAAGTAGATGAACGCGTAGAAAAGGTCAGCAGCATGCTGCCTAACTACAACTGTGGAAGTTGCGGTTATGCTGGATGTAGTGGTCTTGCCGAGGCTTTGGTAAATGGTGAAATTACTGTGGTTGGTACATGTAAACCATGTAAAGCTGATCAGAAGGCAGCCATTGCAGAATACTTAAACACAACACCAGGACCTGACGGCAATTGTGTCAAGGTGAAACCATAAAGGTAACAATGAGATAATCTATCTTAACGGATAGGTTATCTTTTTTTAGACAACAATGGTGCATGATAGTATTTAAAACATGTGGTTTTATGAGGCTGTTATAAAGATTAAAAAGAGCTTTCCCTTCTTTATGACTTTTGATAAAATGAGAGAAAGAAAGGTGATGCAGATTGGATAAGGAAACCATTCATCGTTGTACGTGGGCAGAAAATGCAGAAGCTATCTATCAAAACTATCATGATAACGAATGGGGCGTTCCCGTTTATGAGGATCAAAAATTATTTGAAATGCTGATATTAGAAGGGTTTCAGGCAGGATTATCGTGGCTTACGATTCTAAAAAAACGCGAACATTTTAGAAAAGCTTTTGATTATTTTGATGTAGCTTGCATAGCAGCTTATGATGAAGATAAAATAACAGAATTGATGCAGAATAAAGACATTGTGAGAAATCGTCGCAAGATTTGTGCAGCAATTCAAAATGCTAAGGTGTTTTTAGCGATACAGAAAGAATATGGTACGTTTTCAGAGTATTTATGGGGATTTACCAATCATCAGGTACAATACTTGCAAGATAAAGAAATGCCGGTCACAACTCCTTTATCTGATAGCATTTCTAAAGATTTGAAGAAGCGTGGGATGAAGTTTGTCGGCAGCACGATCATCTATTCGTATTTGCAGGCTGTCGGTGTTGTTCATGATCATCACAAAGGATGTTTCTTACATGTGGATGATAGCAATAACTAAAAAAGATGTTCTTTGATTTGCCCCCTGTCAAGTAGACAGGGATAGATCATTCCATAAGAACATCTCTTTTAGTTAGGTATTTATCTGATAGGATTTTAATAGTGGTAAGGTAACCATAACGATGACAATGCCAACGATAGCCTGTATGATATTGCTAGGCACACCGGTGAGTGATAATTGCCAACTATCATTTATAAAAGCATCTGCCATAAAATAGCCTATGACCATCCATATGCCGGCCAATGCATATATACCATAGCGTAAGAGTGGTTTTGTGACCTTGTGAAGCAACAGGGATACCAGTACAGCCTCTATTCCTTTGATAAAAAGTGTGGGAATGAAATAAATACCATAACCTCCGGCAATATCCGCCAAACCACTTCCAATACCACCTATAAGAAAGGCATAAAAAGGATTTAATAAGGATGAAAATAATAAGATGAAACCATCTCCAAGATTGAAATATCCCTGAATACCATTCGGCACTTTTATCAAATAGGTAGCCAGAAAGACCAAAGCGATACCTAATGCCGCCAATACCAGTTCTTTTACTTTCTTATTATCCATGATCATTACGCTTTCTTTAATTTCCGTTGGCGATAGAATTGGCGCTGTATCAGTGGTAAGGCAACGATGGCAATCACGTAACCGACACCACTCTGTAAAATATTTTCGGCTATGCCACTCAAAGCGATAATCATACTTCCTTTTAAATACCATTTTGCGAAAAAATAACCAATAACCATGATCATACATCCAAGGAAATAAGCAATCCATTTTATTTTGTTACCATACTTTTGGAACAAGTAAGCAACCATACAGCCTTCCAATCCTTTGATTAATAAAGTAGGAATGAAATAATATGCATACCCACCTGCAACATCTGCTAAAGCACTGCCTAATCCACCGATCAAGAAGCCGCCAAGCGGTGAAACAATACTAGAAAATAACAAGATGAATCCATCACCTAAATTAAAATAACCATCAATCCCATTAGGTATCTTAATAAACATCGTGGAAACAAAGACGATGGCCATACCTAATGCATATAATACAATTTGCTGCGTTGTTAATGTTTTTTTGTTCATATAATATACCCCTCTTTCTTACTTGTCAGTATTCTAACAAAAATCTGTCATGATAAAAATAGACAAAAATACATAAAAAATAAAGGTCAGTTCATGTTATACTAAAATGGGTGATATATATGGAAATGCAAACAAGCACATTTGAACGACAAAAAGGAATGGCTTTATATAAACAAATCTATTTGAAATTGCGAAAGGATATTATGCAGGGTTATCTGAAAAAGGGAGATCGTTTGCCTAGCATACGTAGCTGTGAGCAATTGTTTAAAGTATCGAAAACAAGTGTTGAGCGAGCTTATCAATTATTATTAGATGAAGGCTATATCAGTTCCAGACCGCAAGCTGGATATTATGTGGATGTAGATGAAGAACATGTGCGTATGCGATTATCTTTATTACAAAATGTTCAAAGGAATCCTGCCTATCGTATACGGTATGACTTTCGTAGTCAAAGCATGGATCATGATGCTTTTGATATGACTTTATGGAAAAAATATCTGAAAGAAGTTTTGGAATTGCATCAGGTGATTACGACATATGGTGATGCACAAGGCGAAGTTTCACTGCGCGAAGCTTTACAAAAATATGCATATTCTATGCGAGGAGTCTTATGTGATGTGGATGCTATCTTGATCGGTGCCAGTTTTCAATCTTTATTATTTTTGTTATGTGGCTTGCTTGATAAACAGATGATCGTCGGTATGGAGAAGAGTGGCTTTTCCCAGGCTGAAGAAGTATTTAAAAGCTATGGTTTTCCAATTGTGTATTTATCCTTGGAGGAAGATGGGATCTCCATTGCAGAATTGCGTAAGCATCATGTACAGGTATTGTATATAAATGCGGGGTCATTGGGAAAAAATCATCAGCCGTTATCTAAAAAGAATAAGGAGGAGCTATTGCGTTGGGCAAAACAGGCAAACGCATTCATCATTGAGGATGATCATAATGGAGAATTACGTTACGCAACCAAGGTAACAAGTGCAATGCAAGGTTTTGATATGGGAGAGCGTATATTTTATATCGGCTCGTTTTCACGTTTGCTTTTGCCATCGTTACGTATCAGTTATCTGGTTATGACACAAGATATCAAACAGCGTTATATTAGCAGAAAAGACAATTATGCGCCGACGTCCAGTAAAATTGAACAATTGGCATTGGCACGTTATATCACGGATGGTCATTTGGAACGCCATATCAGACGATTAAAAAAAAGGTATGAAAAGAAAAGTCAGCATATGTTAGACTTACTGCATACCTACTTACCAGAGGCTAGTTGTATATTAGAAGAAGCTTCCTTACAATATGTGCTACGCTTTCCTTATGAGTTGAACTATGCAGAAATTCTTGTCGAGGGTGAAAAAAAAGGGATAGCTTTTAATATAAATTCCTGTCAAGAACTTGTGATTTCCTTTGCGGCTATTGCGGAAAAAGATATGGATGAGGGGATCTATCGATTGCGTCAGCTTTTGCATGAGAATGCGATATAGGTTTGATTACATGCATATTGTAAAATAGGGGGGATTGAAGAAGTAAATGCCAAATAAACAAGGAAGGTTTACGAAACAGCGGTGGAACTAGATATAATAAATGAATGTGTAACGTTGTAAGATAACGGTATGGATACAATCATAAGTTTATTATTGACAACTGAATGCATCTATCATAAATTAACTCACGTGTATGCAAATTTATAACAACAAGCGTTCCTTTTTCTATGGAAATAGGTGTATAATATAGTGATAAGATAAGGAAAAGGAGGTATTTCTATGCAGGCATTTTTATGGCAACAAGGCGAATTTCTACTACGTATTTTATTAGCCGGTGTATGTGGGGCGATGATTGGCTATGAACGCAAAAGCCGTAATAAAGAAGCAGGCATTCGTACACATATGATCGTCGCCATGGGAGCCGCTTTGATTATGATTGTATCGAAGTATGGCTTTGGCGATCTGTTAGGAAAAGAAGGCGTTGCTTTAGATCCATCGCGTATCGCGGCACAAATTGTCACCGGGGTAGGCTTTTTAGGTGCCGGGATGATTTTTATGCGTAAAAATACCATTTCCGGACTTACGACTGCAGCTGGCATATGGGCAATCAGTGCTATCGGTATGGCGATTGGAAGTGGCTTATATCTATTGGGAATCCTAACCGCTTTTGTAATCTTGTTAATTCAAATTACGTTGCATTCCAATCATAAATGGCTGCGTGAGACTTATAAAGATGATGTATGTTTTGTGATTGAAAAGGATAAAAAAAATATTGAAGACTTGCAGAAGCGTTTGCAACAACTGCATATGGAAATATTGAATGCTAAGGTCGAGGAGAAGGATGATTGTTATCATGTAGATTTTGTGGTAAATTATCCTAAAAATTATGATGCGGATGTCTTGATGAAGCTGTTTCAGGAAATTAGCTATATCAAAGAACTGGATGTATGATTCCTAGCGTTCATTTGAAATAAATCTTGCCATTTTGCAAAGAGTATAGTAAAATAAGCAAGGTTGTGATGAGAATCATCATATACAAACAAGTTCATAGGTTTTAACAGCCTCCATTTTTCACTGATTTCATGTAACTAAATCAGTCGTATGGAGGCTTTTTTATGAGAAAGCAGGTGTTTTATATGCAAGTACAAGAAACTAATAAAATGGGCATACGTCCCGTATTTCCATTATTGATGTCCATGGCCTTTCCACCCATGCTCAGCATGCTGATCCAAGCCTTATATAACATTGTGGATAGTATGTTTGTGGCGCAAATCGGTGAGCATGCCCTTACCGCGGTATCTTTAGCCTTTCCTATCCAGACCCTTATCATTGCCTGTGCGGTAGGTATTGGTGTCGGTGTAAATTCATATATTGCCAGAAAGTTGGGAGAAAAGAAACAGGATGAGGCAAACAGCGCTGTGCTGCATGGCTTGTTACTGGCATTGGTAGGATCGTTGTTGTTTATCCTATTGGGTATTTTTGGTATACCGGCCTTTTTTAAGATGTTTACAAGCGATGCCTTAATTTATGAGGAAGCCTGTGCGTATACATATATTTGTGTCTTCTTTTGTTTTGGCTGTTTCTTCCATATTTGTATTGAAAAGGTATTTCAATCTACCGGAAAGATGATCTTTCCTATGGCGATTCAGGCAATTGGGGCTATTATCAATATCATTTTAGACCCAATCATGATCTTTGGCTGGTTTGGTTTTCCGGCATTGGGCGTTCAAGGGGCAGCGATTGCTACCGTCATTGCCCAGATTACTTCTATGGCAATGTCATTTTTTGTGTTATTAAGCAGAGAACATGATGTCAAAGTCGATGTGAAGCATTTCCATTTCCATATGGATTGTATCAAAAAGATCTTGGCTGTAGGTGTTCCAAATGCGTGCATGAATGCATTGAATAGCTTTTTGGTGATGGGATTAAATACGATATTGATTGGTTTCTCTAATGCTGCTGTTGCTGTGTTTGGTATTTATTTCAAGCTGCAAACCTTTGTATTCATGCCGGCAAGTGGCTTAACGCAAGGGGCTATGCCATTGATGGGGTACAATTATGGAGCAGGGTATCATCAACGTCTGCATGAAGCGTTGAAATATGCTATTTCAGTGACCGGAATCATCATGCTATGCGGCTGTCTGCTCTTTGAAATCTTCCCAACCCAACTATTAGGTTTGTTTGATGCCAATGCGGAAATGATGAATATCGGTGTTCCTGCCTTACGTATCATCGGTATCAGTTTTATACCGGCAACCTTCGGTTTTATTTTACCAACCTTGTTTCAGGCTATGGGATTAGGCTTACAATCATTGATTATCTTCTTATTGCGTCAATTGATCATCACCTTGCCATTAGCTTTCCTTTTTGCGAATTGGTTTGGTTTATATGGTATTTGGGTATGTTTCATTCTTGCCGAAACTACAGCAGCTATCGTGGCCTACTTGCTCTATCTGCGTATTCGCAAAACGGATCCGATTCTTTCTCGCAATTGGGAAGCGGCATAAGATTGTGACAGTTTCGTCATCCTTTTGTTTCACATAGACGAAAGGATGCTTTTTTTTGTATAATAGAAGAAATGAAAGAACGTTATGTTATCAGTGTCCTACCATCAAGTAGAAAGCAGGGTGTCTTATGAAAATTTTATTTGTTGAAGATGATCAGGCAATTGCCTTAGGTCTAGTATATTCTTTAGAAAAAGAAGGCTATGAGGTCATACATTGCGTTTCTCAAAAAGCCGCCTTGGGTTTTCTGGAAGCACAAGTATTTGACCTATTATTACTAGATGTCAGTTTGCCGGATGGTGATGGCTATACCATATGTAAACAAGCCAAGCATCTACATGATGTACCTGTTATTTTCTTAACTGCTTTAGATGATGAAGTCAATGTTGTGATGGGCTTAGATCTTGGCGGGGATGATTATGTCACAAAGCCATTTCGCATCAAAGAATTGTTAAGCCGCATAAAGTCAGTTTTACGCCGTTATCAAAAGGATGCTTTAGACATTGTGCAGATACAGCATCTGGAAATCCACATCAGAGAAGGGAAAGTATATCGTGAAGGCAGTGAAGTATTCTTAACAGCGTTGGAATATCGCTTATTGATGGTGTTTGTTAATCATCAGGGACAAGTCTTATCGCGTAGTCAGCTATTGGAAGGCATATGGGATGTCGCCGGTGATTTTGTGAATGATAATACGTTGAGTGTATATATCAAACGTTTACGTGAAAAGTTGGAAAAAGATGCTGCAGAACCGGAAATTATTAAAACAATCAGAGGACGCGGGTATCGGATGGAGAAAGGATCATGAAACTATTACGCAATAAAGAAATACGAAGAAGCGTGTTGAGCTGTGTTTTATACAGCTTATTATTGTATGTTTTAAGCTTACTTTGGAACATTCCAATCTTGCTTCTCTTATTTTTCCAAGCCGGTGGTTTTCTAGCTATTTTCTTATGGTATCAAAAACAGCGCTATGCACATATCACAGCATTATCCACATATCTGCAGGCAGTATATGAAGGCAATGAGCTGTTGGATATACGCGATTATGAAGAAGGAGAGCTTAGCATATTAAAAAGTGATATTTATAAGATTACCAGTATCTTGAAACAACAAAAGGAATTGCTAGAGAAAGATAAGACATTTCTGGCGGATACCTTAAGTAATATTTCGCATCAGCTAAAGACACCTTTAACCTCAATGATCGTCATGAACGATTTATTAGCACAAGAAGATCTGCCATTGATTAAGCGTAAACAGTTCCAGCAACAGATGCAGCATCAACTGCAGCGAATCGAATGGCTGATTGCGACCTTACTTAAGCTTTCAAAGATTGATGCGAATGCGATTATCTTTGAACCAGTTGATGTTGTTGCCCATACGTTGCTTGAAGAAAGCATAGAACCACTTTTAATAGGCATGGAGCTAAAAAACATCACTTGTACGATACAGTGCGCAACGGATATTCATTTTACTGTTGATCGCAATTGGATTAAGGAAGCCATTGTAAATATCGTGAAAAATTGTATGGAGCATACTTCTGAAAACGGTCATATCTGCATCAGCTGCAAGAATACACCTCTTTATACCTTCCTTGTGATCGAGGATGATGGCTGTGGCATTGCTACATGTGATTTAGCGCATATCTTTGAACGGTTTTACAAAGGGGAAAATGCTGGTCAAGACAGTGTGGGTATAGGCTTATCTTTAGCTAAAGCAATTCTTATGCATAATCATGCGACGATTGAAGCAGAAAGTGAAGTAGGAAAAGGTACACGGTTTTTGATTCGCTTTTATAAATAAAAGCAGGCAGTTTCATGACAGAATTGTAAGACATATTGTCATGAAGCTGTCATTTCTTTCGCTTATACTTAAGCGTAGGAGGAAATACATATGGAATTGTTAAAGGTAGAGCATGTAAGTAAAATTTATGGGGCGAAAGAAACGCAGGTAAAGGCATTGGATGATGTTTCTTTTACGGTAGAAAAAGGAGAATTTGTGGCAATTGTTGGCCCAAGTGGCTCAGGTAAGTCTACGCTGCTGCATATTCTTGGCGGTGGGGATCGTCCGACAAGTGGTCAGGTAATCTTAGATGGTAATGCGATGTATCAGATGGATGAAGATGGATTGGCTATTTTTCGACGTCGTCAGATTGGCCTTATCTATCAGTTTTATAACCTGATTCCGGTATTGAATGTGAAAGAAAATATTACTTTGCCTTTGTTGTTGGATCAGCGAAAAGTAAATGAAGATTACTTTCAGAAATTGGTACAGCAACTCGGTTTGCAGGATCGTTTAAATTATTTGCCCAATCAATTATCAGGAGGACAGCAGCAGCGCGTATCTATCTGCCGTGCCATCATGGCATCACCGGCTGTCGTTTTAGCGGATGAGCCAACAGGAAATCTCGATCGTAAGAACAGCGAAGAAATTGTCGGGTTATTAAAACAGCTGCATCGAGAACAAAAACAGACGCTGATCATGATTACGCATGATGAAAGTATTGCCCTGCAGGCAGATCGCATCTTGCAAATAGAGGATGGTAAGATTGTCAAAGACGAGGTGATACGGCGATGAAGGTAGAATATCGCGTCACTTTGGAAAGCATGCGGCGCAATCGCAGAAGAACTAGAATTACCATCTTCGGAGTTGTGCTTTGTATCGCGATGCTATCCGCAATTGCGACCATGATGACTTCATATCGCAGTGCCATGATCGAAGGTGTAATCGCACGCAATGGCTTTTATCATTATAGCTTTAATGAGATATCTTCATCGGATGTTCAAAGGCTGCAAGCAAATCAAGATGTTGCACAAGTTGCCATTACCTATGCGGATAAAGCACGATATGGAACAAAGGATGACAATGCAGAAATGCAGACTACCATTCAGATAAATGGTGTAAAAGAAAAAGACTTAGCGTTAAAAGGCAATGCATTGATTCAAGGAAGCTATCCTAGCAATGCACATGAAATTTTAGTCAGTGAGCAATTTCTTAAAAAATATGAGAAAGCGATTGGTGATCCTATTACTTTACGCATTGGCGATTATCCAAAGCAGCATTGGCAAACCAAACAGCAACAAGACTATCGCATTAGCGGTGTAATCAAAAGCTGGTGGGATGATGTAGGCTATATGAACACCATTGTGGCCTATGATACACAACAAGAAGCTTTGCATAAGAATAACTTATCCGCCTATCTCTGCTTGGACTCTTTGCGGCATAAAGAGGATAAAATAGCACGCATTCAAAGCCAACTGCATACAGAATATGGTAGCAATACCAATTATGACCTGCTGCAGTTTTATGAAATTACCGATTCAGAGTTTATGAAAACGATGTTGATTGCAGGCAGTATCATGGCCACTTTGATCTTATTAGGCGGAGGCTCTCTGATTTATAATGCATTTGCCATATCATTAAGTGAGAGAACCAGATATTTAGGTATGTTATCCAGCGTTGGAGCGACGCGAAAACAGAAAAAACGCTCAGTACGCTTTGAGGCTTTCGTCATCGGATGTATTGCCTTACCGATTGGTTTATGCTTAGGAATCGGCGGGGATGCTATTGCCTTTCATTTGTTTGACGGCCTCATACGTTCATCCAGTTCTTCTGATCTGGATTTAAAAGTTGTGGTGAACTGGCAGATTCTGTTAATAATCGTTATGTTTACCATTGTACTATTGCTTTTTTCATCCTGGTTACCGGCAAGGAGAGCTTCCCATATTTCGGCAGTTACGGCAATACGTCAGAATAGTGATGTACGCATACGTAAAAAGGATGTTAAAGTAAGCCGTATCACACAAAGATTGTTTGGCTTTGAAGGTACTTTTGCAATGAAAAACATGAAGCGCAATCCTTTCCGTTATCGTGCAACGTTGTTATCGTTTATCATTTGTATGGTTTTATTTCTTAGTGCCATCACCTTGATGGGACTTGTGCAATCCACGATCTTGATGCACATGCAAACCAATGCTGATGTTCGTTTAAGCATTCAAAACAATACGGATGATGAATCGCCTTATCAACCATATGAGGAAGCAGCTCTGGCTTCCTATAAAAACATGCGGTATGCAGACCATGCGACAATCGTATTACACAGTGGTTTAAATGTAAAAGATGGCAGCTATCTTAGCAAAGAAGCAAAAAAGGTGTTACAAAAATATGAAAAAATTGCCGATATTGATACCAATTTTAAAGAAAGCAACCTTTCACACCTTGAAATTTACGGATTACAGGATGAAGAATTAAAAGCGTATTGTAAACAAGTCGGTGTTGATATGAAAAAACTAAAAGCGCATCAAGGGATGATCTTAGTGAATGCTCCACTAAAAGATGCCTATGCGCTAAAACATGTCAATTGGTTTCAAGTGGAAAAAGGCAGTTTATTTCCTGGCAGTTTTCAAAAAAAGGGAGATCCTTATGAGGCCTATGAGGGTAAAGATGCGGATGAAATACCGGAAAGTTTACCGGTACAGACCTTTGAACATCCGGTGTATATTGAAAAGGTGACACAGCAGACACCGACCTTTCTGGAGGCGGCAAATGCATATCCGACAAGCTATTTGATTACGTCCTTTGACACGGTGAATGCATTACATGTCGCGCTTGATAAAAAAGATGGGGTGATATTGGATTTCTGTGAAATTTTTTATCAAAGCACGCATCCAAATGAATTACAAGATGAGCTAATCAAACAGCAAACAATGAATATGTATGTAAATAATGTTGCCAAAGATAATGAAAAAACAAAAAGTTTAAGCTTAGTAATCTCCTTATTTCTTTATAGCTTTGTCGGTTTATTGATTTTAGTTTCTATTACCAATATCATCAACACGATAGCTACTAGCATGCAGTTAAGAAGAAGAGAATTCGCAATGTTGAAATCCATCGGCATGACAAAAAAACAGTTTCATCGTATGATTGGTTATGAAAGTATCTTTTATGGTTTCAAGACATGTTTGTATGGACTTCCTATCGCCTTTTTGATCATGGTAATCTTATCAAAAACTTTTTCTTTAAGTTTTGAAAATAAGCTCTATATTCCATGGTTGGGAATTGGTATCACGATTTTCGTGTTGTTCCTATTATTGATCTTAATCATGTTCTTCTCTATTAAAAGAAGTGAGCAGGAAAATATCATCGAAACGATACGACAGGAAAGTATCTAAGGTAAAAAACGGTTGAGGAAGACCGTTTTTTTCAGGAATGGAAAACGGGTAGCGGCAATGGTATAATAAGAGTAACGATGCAGGAGGCAAGGTTATGCAAAATTATGTTATGGCAATTGATCAAGGAACAACCAGTACCAGAGCCATCCTTTTTGATCAGCAAAGCAATATCATTGGAATTGCTCAAAAGGAATTGGAAAATTACTATCCTCATCCTGGTTGGGTAGAACAGAATGCGAATGATATTTGGGCAAGTACGGTAGGGGTCATGTTTGAGGTATTGGCAAAAACAGGTATCAAAGATACGCAAATTGCGGCAATCGGTATCACAAATCAAAGAGAAACAACCGTTGTCTGGGATAAGGAAAGCGGGCAGCCCATCTATTTTGCCATTGTATGGCAATCTCGGCAAAGCGATTCTTATTGTGAAGCATTCAAAGCCCAAGGCTTAGAAGAAATGATCAAGGAAAAGACGGGATTATTGTTAGATCCGTATTTTTCTGCCAGTAAGATTCGTTTTATCTTAGATCATGTTGCGGGGGCTCAGGAAAGGGCAGAACGTGGTGAACTGCTGTTTGGGACGATGGATACATGGTTGTTGTGGAAACTGAGCCAAGGGGCAAAGCATATGAGTGATGTGTCGAATGCATCACGAACGATGTTAATGAATTTAAAAACTTTGGATTATGATGAAGAATTGTTAAAACTGTGGAACATTCCAAGATGCATGTTACCGGAAATTCATGATACCAGTGAAGTCTATGGCTATACCAGTGGATTATTTGATCATCCGATTCCGATTGCGGCTTTGGTTGGCGATCAGCAGGCAGCTTTATTTGGTCAGACTTGTTTTGATGCGGGTAATGTGAAGAATACGTATGGTACCGGATGTTTCCTGCTTATGAATACGAAGGAGAAAATTATCCATTCTCAGCATGGCCTGTTAACATGTGTAGGCTGGCGTATTAAGGGGCAAACCGCTTATGTTTTAGAAGGTAGCGTGTTTGTGGCCGGAGCTGCTATTCAGTGGCTAAGAGATGGTTTGGCTATCATTTCCAGCAGCAGTGAAAGTGAAAGCAGAGCCAAGCAAGTAAATGATTGTGATGGTGTTTATGTAGTGCCTTCCTTTACCGGGTTAGGTGCGCCTTATTGGAAGCCACAGGTAAAAGGGGGCATCTTAGGATTAACCAGAGGCACAAAGCAAGAGCATATCATACGTGCAACCATAGAATCTTTAGCTTATCAAACCAGTGATGTCGTATTTGCTATGCAAGAGGACAGTGGTTTAGCCATTAAAAAGATGCAGGTAGATGGCGGTGCTAGTCGTAATGATTTCCTCTTACAATTTCAAAGTGATATTCTAAATACGCAAGTAATTCGTTCAACCATCAGTGAAACGACCGCATTAGGAGCGGCTTATCTGGCAGGTTTAGCCGTCGGTGTTTGGAAACATCAGGATGATATCCGTAAGCAATTTCAAGTTGCCAGCATTTTTGAACCGATGATGGAGGAAGAAAACCGCATTGCTCATTTAAACGGCTGGAAGCGAGCAGTCCATGCGATTATGGAGTTTTAAATAACTGCGGCAAGCAATTTGCAAAAGATAAAATCACAGGGTCATCACGACATACAAGAAAATGGTAATTTTTGCTTGTGAAAATGTTAGTAAATCAATTGACGTATATCCTTACCTTTGTTAAAATATCTTTGGTAAAGAGGGAATATTTCTTCTAAGTCGTAATGAACGATTTACCAGAAAGAGAAAAGGAGATAATGAACATGAAAAAACTGACAGTATTACTGGCAGCATTGTTTATGCTGACGGCGTGCGGTAGCAGCGAAGAAGCAAAAACGGGATCTGCCGAAACAGCAAAAGATGCCAAAGGTGATTATGCAAGTGCTAAAATCACAGTAAAAGGCGATGCAGTTGAGTCTATTACATTAGATGAGACAAAGGATGGCAAATCAAAAAAAGAGCTTGGTGCTAACTACAACATGAAGCCACACAGCAAAATCAAAAAAGAATGGAATGAACAGGTAGAATACTTGGAAAAGTACATTGTTAAAAACGGTATCGATAAGGTCGAATTAACAGATCAAGGCTACCCTAAAAATGACGATGTATTGGCAGGATGCACCATCAACATCACAAATCTGATGCAAGCAGCTAAAGATGCAGAAGCTGCAGCAAAGAAATAAACAACCGACAGATAGTACAGTTCTCATAAAACTGGACTATCTGTTTTTTTAACGAATTCATAATGTTATCTTTATGCGTAAACTAAAACAATGCCTAGGTTTATAGTTTTATGGTAGTAGCACATATGGCAGGATGTATGGTTGCACAAAAAGCGGTAACACTAAAATTAAGCAGAAAGGATGCGAAAGAATGAAAAAAATAACAGTGTTACTGCTTGGTGTATGCATGCTGTTGAGCGGTTGTGCAAAAAGCGAGCAGAAAGAGGGAACAGGAACTTATACAAATGCAAATGGGGAAACGACAACGGCTAAAGTAACTTTAAAAGATGGTAAAATCAGTAAGGTTTCCATTGATGAAACCGCGAAAGACAAAGACAAGACAAAAAAAGAACTTGGCGCTGACTATCATATGAAAACAGCAAGCGGTATTGGCAAAGAATGGAATGAACAAGTGAAATTCTTTGAAAACTACGTAGCTAAACATGGTATTGAAAAGTTGGAATTAAAAGATAATGGAAAGGCAGCTAACGCAGATGTTATCAGCGGCTGCACCATTAGTGTTGAAGGGTTTGTAAAAGCAATCGCCGATGCTAAGGCAAATGCTAAATAAAAAGTGATGCTCCTATATCTGTATAGGGCATCACTTTTTTCAAGCATGGAAGTTTATTTCTTATTGATTCTGGCATTCGCAATAACGATGACATCGCCGGAATTTAAAGTTACTGTTTCACTATTTAGATTATATTTCCCGGCATAAGGATAGTCATTAAAATAAGAGTTTTCATACACGTAATAGGAAGCTGTGTCTTTATATTCATTACTGGATGGTTTTAATTTATTGAATATGTGATAAAGGAATTCAATAAAAGGAATTTCATAGGATGATTTGATATATAATAAGTGATTTTCTTTTTTATCCATGTTCTACCTACATATTCTGCATCATTTTTAAGCGTTATTTAGAATGGTACAGTCTATTAAGGGCAATCTATACGATGATAATCATAAACAGCTGTACAAAAAGCGATTGCAAATGTGAAATCTTATGAGTATAATATAAAATAATGGAGGAATTTATGAACAAAGCAGATAAGATATTTATTGGACTCATCGTAGTAATTTCATGCTTGTTGTATGTCCCTTCGTTATGGTATGCCTATCAGAATCAAGGCAGCGTGAAAGAAGTCGTCGTCAGTTATAAAGATAAAGTGGTATTACAAAAACGTTTGTCATTAGATCATGTATATGAAGTAAAAGGTACATTAGGACCTGTAAAGGTAGAAGTAAAGGATGAAAAAGTGCGGGTGGAAAAAGAAACATCCCCTTATCATCTTTGTTCTATCCAAGGATGGGTGGATGACGTTAATCGTCCAATCGTCTGTCTGCCGAATAATATTGTTGTAGAGATACGTTCTGCATCTGATGAGGAAGCAGACATAGATACGGTGATTCAATGATGAGCAAAACTAAGAAAATGACGACTATTACCATGTTGATTGCTATCAGCATCTTATTTCACATGATTGAATCGATGATACCCATTCCAGTTCCTATTCCAGGTTTTAAGCTGGGCTTAGCGAATATCGTCGGTTTGATAGCCTTGTACTTGTTTGATGAAAAAGTCATGTTGGAAGTAAATCTGATGCGTGTTTTATTGGCATCTTTATTGCGAGGTGTGCTATTTGGGACAGGTTTTTGGTTGTCCCTGTGTGGAACGTTATTAAGCTGTGTTGCATGCATTATCGCAAAGCGGTATACACCGATGAGCATTTATGGTGTCAGTGTCGCCGGCAGTAGTTTTCATGCTATTGGACAAGTCATCGCGATTACGTATATATATCAGCAATTTTTTATGCAGGCCATTCTGCCTGTCTTAATTTTGCTTGGTATACCAACCGGCTTATGTATGGCATTGCTTGCTAATCAAGTGTTAATACGATTACAAAGGTAAAAAAGGAGGACATAAAGATGGAAACATTTGTATATAGACCAAAGGGAGTATGCTCACAGCAAATGACATTTACCATGGATGGCGATATTATTCGTGACGTTAAGATCGTTGGTGGCTGTGCCGGCAATTTACTGGGAATTTCCCGCATTTTGAAAGATAAAAAGATCAGTGAAGTTATGGAGGCTTTCCATGGAGTGCGCTGTGGCATGAAGGCGACCTCATGTCCAGATCAGATTGCGACGGCTTTGCAGGCATATGCAAAGCAGCACAATATGGATATTTAACAAGAAACCTTTAACCATGACAGGCACATGACGCCTGTTTTTTTATACACGAAGGGGTGAGAAAATGAAAACTATAAAATTTTTATGGACGTATATGCGTCCTTATCGTTATCAACTATTGTTATTGGTAGTGGATGTGGCATTTTATGCATTGTGTATGTTGCTAGCACCTTTGCTAATATCCTTTGTAGTAGATAATGTGATTCAGGGAGTACCATTTGACAATGGGTTTCTGCAAAATCTAGTGAATGCTTTTGGGGGTATGCAGGTGTTGCAGGATAATTTGTGGATTTGGTCTTGTATGATCGTGGCAGCTTACATCATCGTTGCGCTTGCTATCAATCGACGCAGTTTGCATAGTGGCAACGTGGCAGAAACACTGGCTTTAAATATTCGTAACGCTATGTATGATCATTTGCAAAAACTGCCTTTTGCCTATCATAAAAGCCGTGACAGCGGTGACTTGATACAGCGCAGCACTTCTGATATTGAAACCATTCGCCGCTTTTTTGCGACCCAGCTATCCGAGATGTTGTTTGCTATTTTAAATGCGACCATTGCTGCGTTGATCTTATTTCGTCGCAGTGTAAAACTAACCTTATTGTCGATTTGTTTGATTCCTTTTATTCTGTTAGCCAGTTATATCTTCTTTTCAAAAGCTAAGAAGATCTTTTTAGAGTGTGACTTGGCGGAAAGTACAATGACGACAGTGTTGCAGGAAAATCTCAATGGTGTTCGTGTTGTAAAAGCATTTCATCAGGAAAAACGAGAGATTGCTAAATTTTCATCCAGCAATGAAGCATTCGCCAAAAAATATTTTGATTTGATGCATGCACTTGCATTATTTTGGAGCAGTACTGATTTATTAGGACAGCTGCAGATCCTCTTGATGATTGCTGGAGGTATCTTCATGGCTTTGCAAGGAGAAATCACGACCGGTACGTTCTTTGTCTTTTTAATGTATGAATCTACCATTGTTTGGCCACTTCGACAGCTTGGACGTATCTTATCTGATTTAGGTAAGGTGAGTGTTTCTGTGAAACGTGTGCAGGAAGTATTGGAAGAGCCATGTGAAGATCTTGTCAGTGGTTATACGCCCGAAATTCATGGTAACATTCAATTTGAGCATGTAAGCTTTCGCTATGCAGATGGCGCGCAGGATACCTTAAAGGATATCAGTTTTACAATACCAAAAGGCAGTCGGGTTGCCATCATGGGACCTACCGGAAGTGGTAAATCTTCCTTGGTGCAGCTATTAAGCGGTATCTATGCATACCATGAAGGAAGCATTCGCATTGATGGTGTGGAATTAAAGGATATTTCTAAGAACTGGCTGCGTCGTCATGTTCAGATTGTTTTACAGGAGCCATTCTTGTTTTCCAAAACAATCTATGAAAATATTCATGTAGCATCGGAAAAAGCAAGCCACAGTGATGTGCATAAGGCTGCCAGTATGGCAAGTATCCATAAGGATATCGAACAGTTTGATGAAGGCTATGAAACCATGGTAGGGGAAAAAGGTGTTACCTTATCCGGGGGACAGAAACAACGTGTTGCCATTGCCCGTTGCTTGTTGGCGAAAAGTCCCATCATCATCCTCGATGATTCCCTTTCTGCTTTGGACACACAAACCGATCGCATGATTCAAGAGGCTTTAGATGATTATCAGCAGGAACTCACCATGCTGATGATTACCCATCGTATTTCTTCTGCGAAAAAAGCAGATTTCATCATTGTGTTAGAGGATGGTCAAATCACACAGCAGGGAACGCATGCCCAGCTTATCCAACAAGAAGGTCTTTATAAACGTATTTATGAATTGCAAAATGAAGGAGGTGAAAGCGATGGAGATGAAAGAACAAGAATTTAAAAGTGATGTGTTTGATGCGCATACATGGAAATATGTGTTTCAGCTCTTATGGAAGCATAAAAAACATTTAGTTTTCTTAATCCTATTTAATATCGCCTTGGCTATCAGCGATGTCATCATGCCCATGTTAAATCGTCATGCCATCAATACGTATGTCGATGATGCGCATAGTGCCGCAGGTTTAGGCAATTTTATAGCAATCTATGCCGCCATGATCATCCTGCAATGTCTGTTAGTTTATCTTTTCTTTCGTTTTGCGGCAAGAGTTGAAAGCGATTATGGAAAGCAGTTGCGGCTGCTTTGTTTTGAAAAGCTGCAAAACCAAACCTTTTCTTATTTTGATAAAACAGCCAATGGCTGGTTGATGGCAAGAATTACTTCCGATACGGCCCGTTTAGCTGAAACGTTAGCTTGGGCTTTTGTCGATGTGGTATGGGGCATTTTTGTGATGATTGGTATTAGTATCGTCATGCTGATCGTGAATTGGCAAATGGCCTTAGCGGTATTGATCATGGTGCCGCTATTATGGCTAATATCACTATATTTTCAAAGAAGGATATTAAAGGCACAGCGATTGTCTAGAAAAGCGAATTCCAAGATAACAGCCGCTTTTGCCGAAGGCATTAACGGTGCGCAGACAACGAAGACCTTGGCAATTGAAGAACAGAACTTTCGCGAATTTCAAACAAAGACAGCGGATATGAAACGTTACAGCATGTCTGCCTTGCGTATCAATGCTATCTTTCAACCTGTCGTATATTTATGCAGTGCTTTAGTGATCGCTATGCTGCTTTATATCGGTGGACAGCAGGTTTTATTGCATACGATTCAGTTTGGTACCTTAGCGATGTTTATCAATTATGCTCAATTATTTTTTGATCCGTTGAAACAAATTGCCAGAGTCTTGGCAGAAATTCAAATGGCACAAGCCAGTGCGGAACGTGTCGTTGCTTTGTTAGAAGAACCAATTGCGATACAGGATAAAGAAAGCGTCAGAAAGATTTATGGAACGTTGTTGGATGAGCATAAAGAAGCGTATGAACCATTGTTAGGAGATGTAGCTTTTCATCATGTGAGTTTTGCTTATCTTCCAAATGAGCCCATCTTAAAGGACTTTAATTTAGAGGTAAAACAAGGGCAGATGGTAGCCCTTGTCGGGGAAACCGGCTCGGGGAAAAGTACGATTGTGAATTTGCTTTGTCGTTTTTATGAACCGAAGGAAGGCTATATTGCTATTGATGGTCATGATTATCGCGACCGCAGCGTTGGCTGGCTGCATTCTCACATCGGATATGTGTTGCAGACACCGAATTTATTCTCAGGAACGATTGCTGATAATATTCGCTATGGCCGACCGGAAGCAAGCGATGCCGAAGTGATTGCTGTTGCAAAACAAATCCATGCCCATGAATTTATCATGAAGATGGAAAAAGGCTATGAAAGTCAGGTGGGGGAAGGCGGCGATTTATTATCGACCGGACAAAAGCAATTGATTAGTTTTGCCAGAGCTATCTTGGCTAATCCAAGTATTGTCATTCTTGATGAAGCCACTAGTTCTATTGACACAGAAAGTGAAAAAGCCATCCAACATGCGATAACAAAGCTATTAGAAAAACGTACCAGTTTTGTTGTTGCCCATCGTTTATCGACCATTGTGCATGCGGACATCATTGTTGTCTTGTCCCATGGTCGCATCATTGAGCAGGGCACCCATGCGGAATTAATGGCACTGCGAGGACACTATCATAAACTATATACCGTTCAATACCAAGAAGAGAAAGAGCGTGTATTGCTTCATAGAGAGGATAGCTTGGCTACCTAAAATATAAAAGTCGTTGCTGTTTTGTAGCAGAAACGACTTTTTTGCGTGAAGTATTATAACAATCAAAGGATTTAAAGATAGCACTTGCCTCTCATTATCCTTGATTATGAAAGCACATGGATTACGGTGGAAGCTACAAAAGAAGCCAATATCCATGAGGAAGCAAATGATTATTTTGAATTTTTGAATCATATAGTATCATAAAATTGTATCATTTTGCGTTATCAAACAAGGCGCTAGAATGCTTTTTTGACTGACAGCAAGCGCAAGGTATGTTATAATTTAAGACGTAAAAATATGAGGTGAGAGGACTATGCAAAGAATTGCGAAATTTCATAAAGTAAGCTTTCAACAATTTGAAAAGGACTGGAAAGACACCTTTGCTGGCAGTAACAGTGTTGAAATTCAGAATATCTATGACACGTTAAGGCTACCACAACGAGCAACAGCAGGTTCTGCCGGCTATGATTTTTATGCTCCTATCAGTTTCACCCTACATCCTAGGGAAACGATTAAGATTCCAACAGGAATACGTGCTGAAATGCAGGAAGGATGGGTTTTATCTTTATATCCAAGAAGTTCGCTGGGGTTTAAATATCGTCTGCAATTAAACAATACCGTTGGTATCGTAGATAGCGATTATTTTTATTCAGATAATGAAGGACATATTTTCGCGAAAATAACCAATGATGCTAAGGAAGATAAAACCTTGTATATGAAACAAGGAGAAGGATTTTTACAGGGAATCTTCTTGCCATTTGGTATTACAGAGGATGATGAGGTCGCAGCAAAACGTAATGGAGGCTTTGGTAGTACCAATACACAATAAGCAGCAGGTAAGCATATCTGTTGTTTTTTTATTGAATATGGTAGTTTAGGTATAAAAAAGGCTAGACTTGTATTACAAGATGAAAAAAGGTAAATTTTAGGCAAATACCGCAACATTAATTTTTACATAAGAAGCAGAAAGGCAGTGCAGTATGAGAAACCTCATGAAGATACTGCTTTAACGATGGTGATAGCAGGTTTAACGAGTAGAACGGATATCACGCCGTATACGGTTGCCCAGTATGCCCAAAAACATCATTATTATGTGAATGGCATTGGCAGTAGTTGGGATTTGATTAGTGAAGGCGGTAGTGCTTTTGGAGTGAAGGCACATGTTATGGGTACGGATAAAGGTAGTATTTATTTACGTTTAAGATAAGGATATCCTATTAACTGTAGTATGGGAAAAGGTGTGTTCACAACAAATGGGCATTACATTGTGTTAAGCGGTATTGAAAAAGGAAAAATCAAAGTAAAGGATCCTAACAGCATTATTCGCAGCAATGTCCTTTGGGATTTTGAAACTTTTGATGATCAAATAGAAGCATGCTGGTATTTTAGTAAAAAGTAAAGTTCTTAGAAAATTGTAACGATTTTACTCAATCACAGACAAATAGGAAGTTTAAAATCATCCATCAATGATTTTTTACTTCCTTTTTTTCTTTTTAAATATGTGTACTCACTATTGTCATAGTTCTTTACTTATAGGTAATACTTAGTATTAAATTAAATTTAGTATTTGACAATACCAAGTAGTAGGTATATCATAATAGTAGGAGGTGATGCCAGTGAACACCCAGTTTAAGAAAGGGGTATTGGAACTGATCGTCTTATTGTCGGTTTATAAAAAAGACATGTATGGCTATGAATTGGTATCTGAGGTCAGCAAGGTAATAGATGTTAATGAAGGAACAATCTATCCTTTGTTAAAACGTTTGACCAATGAACATTACTTTGAAACATATCTGGTAGAATCGAGCGAAGGACCTCCGCGCAAATATTATCGCATCACAAGCTTAGGAAAAGAACGTGGAAGATTATTGCTTAAAGAGTGGAATGCCTTCCATGAAACCGTGAATAACTTTATTAAGGAGAGTGAAACGTATGACGAAAGATGAGTTTCTTCGCATTTTAGACCGTAAACTACAGGTCATTAATGAACGCGAACGCAGAGATATCATAGATGAATATCGCACGCATATTGAAATGAAGGTACAGGAAGGGAAAACGGAAGCTGAGGCAATTGAAGATTTTGGGGATATTGATGAATTGGTGAATGAAATTCTGGATGCTTATAAAATCAATACCAAACAAGTGAATAACAGTTTTGATCATAAGTTTAACAGCTTTATGGATGATTTGTTTGAAGGCTTCCAACGTTTCTTAGGATCATTTACATCCTTAGATGTTGAAGATGTTGTACGTTTGGTTTTTGAAATATTAACGATTTTAATTTTATTGCTTATTTTACGTATTCCGTTTGCTTTGGTATCAAGTTTAGGTTATGAACTCTTACATTCATTGATTGGCTTTGGAATAGGTAATGTATTAGCACATATTTGGGAATTGATCATCAGCATTGCTTATATTGTACTGTTTATTGTTGTTTTCGTTAATCTGATTGGCAAACGTGTACAACGTTACCGTCAAAAAAATCCTAATAGTAAATCAGTCTTTGATGATTTTAAAGATAGTGTGCATAAAATGAATCGCTCACATGCCCAAGACACCATCTATGATGAAACAAAAGATGCTAGTTATCAGAAAGAACAGTATCAAGAACATCCTTATCAGAAACAAGAGGACAAAGAACAAGCTGAATTTGAACAAGATCAATATCAATCCGTTCATCGGGAAAGTGATAGTATAGGTGAAGGCGTTGGCAGTCTGGTTTCTGTGCTTATGAAAATTTTCTTCTGTTTGATGATGATACCAGTCATCGGTATCATGGTGGGATTATGTTGTGCCCTTGGCGCAATGGTCATCTTAAGTTTAGAAGGACTGACCTTGTTTGGCGCTTACTTCATCGTTATCGGTGGTATTATTTTAGTAAGTGCCTTCCTTACTGCCATGTATCGTGTATTATGGAAAAGGGGGTAATGAAATGAAACGTTTTCTAGTATCCTTTATCATTGGGATGACATTATTAGCTGCGGGTGTCACTACGTTAATCTTTGAATTACGTGATTTTCGTTTTGTTGATGCAAGTAGCGAGGAAATTGAACAAAATTCATTGAGTGATGAAATCACCATTGGCAAGGAAGATGTAAAACTGTATTTTGACGATGGTATGTCTTATGATATTCATATTGATGATACGGTAAAAGACAACGTCATCCAACTGAAGTATGCAGAAACGATTGCATTTCGCAATGAACGAACTTCTTTGTATTTCAGTTATGCCGATCATGCGCATATTACATCCTTTCATGAGGGATGGGAAACTTTTCAAAAGGTCATTGATGGTTTGAAAAAGCATGAAATTTACAGTTTTGATGCTTGCTTTGCAATTCGCATCACATGCAATGAAGCGACACGGAAACATTTGCAATTTTACCAGAATTAAAAATGTTCATAGCGTATGAAATAAAAAAAAGACGAGGAGGTATTGAGATGAGGAGCACTGTACGATCATAGGTAACATAAAAAGAAATGAAGAAAGGACCTATGAACATGACAAAATTTCTTGAACATAAAGATATTTACCTACGACCTCAGCAAGAGGAAGATGCAGCTTTCTTTTATACTTGGAATAACGATGCACTTACGCGTGGGAAGATCGGAGAAAAACGCAGTAAAAGCTTGTTGCAAATACAGCAAAGTTTAAACAAGCAGCGAAGTGACAGTATCTGGTTTAGCGTGGTGAAAAAAGATAGCGATGAAGTGATTGGAGAAACCGGCTTTTTGCGGATGGATCCGGATAATGGTTGCAGTGATTTTTCTATCATCCTTCCCGATGCTGCCCAGCAACATAAAGGCTATGGAAAGCAAGTTGTGGAATTGATGTTTGCATATGCCTTTGGCTATCTTCATTTGCATCGTTTGGCAATCGGTGTCGTTGATTTCAACACAGAAGCCTTACAATTTTATAAACGGGTTGGTTTTCAACAGGAAGGCATCTATGAAGAAAGCTATTATTATGATTTCAAATATCATGATTTTATCATGATGCGCATCTTAAAACAGGAATATCTAAGATTATATCAAGCAGAATGCAAGAGCAGAACATGAGACGTTCTGCTTTTTTTTGGTTGACAATATCGTTTAACGATATTATACTAAAAATGAAGGGAATATCGTTAAACGATATTGGAGGTGAGAACATGCCGAAGAAACAGTTGGATACATTAACGGAACCGATGTATTATACACTGATTGCGTTAATGACACCAAAATGCGGTATTGAAATCACAGAATTTGTAAGAGATTTAACACAAGGGCGTGTCCGTTTAGTTCCCGGTACACTGTATGCTATTTTATCAAAGTTTGAAAGTGAAGAGCTGATTGATGAAGTCATGCTGGAAGGGCGTAAACGTATTTATCAGATTACCGAGAAAGGAAAAGTGATGCTGATGGAAGAACATCAGCGTCTAGAGACAATGCTAAAAGAAGGAGAAATTGGTTTAAAGTTGCAGAAAGGAGATTCCTTATGAAAACTCGCTATGCTTTTTTGTATTTCAATATTTGTGAATATAAGGTATTAGAAACCTACTTACGCCAGATGGCAAAAAAAGGTTGGGCATTAGATTCCATATTTGGCTATATTTTTATCTTCACTAAGAAAAAACAGCCCAAGCATACATATTATGTTGACTTTAATATGAGCCGTGATGCAAGCAAGAATGCGCAGTTTCACGATATGATTGAAGAATATGGCTATGCGTATGTTGCCGGAAACAGTTTGTTGAGTGTTTTTGGCAGTGATGAGGATATGGAAATACCAATCCGTGGTGATGATGAAATAACATATCAACAATTGAACAAAGCAGGAAGATGGATGAATTGGGGAAATCTTATAGTTGGTTTGCTTTGGATCATCATCGGCTTGCTAAGTGTTTTCCAGTATTATGATCACGTTGTATACAGGATTAGTTTAATGAGCGTCGGTTTTACACAGATATTAATTGGCATGATCTGGTTGAGTGTAAGTTATCCTTTTATTCAATGGCGAATGTTTAAAAAAACGTCCTTTACCTTGTGGAGCATACAGCTGCGATCCTATTTTGTAATCTTATGTACATGTGCTTTCCTTTGTACGTTGCTTCTTTTTTTACCAATAGTTGTCTTTTGCAGCATACTTATTTTAGTAAGCTTACTGCTTTTATTAAAATCGCTATGGGAAGCTTCTGGAAAACGTTTGTCACGCATATTCGCGGCATTGTTTGCTCTTATTCTCACTTGTGTGTTAATGGGCAGCAATCTTATCTCTGCTTATTATAAAGCACGTGCGAACACAACCTTAGAGGCAATGAACACGATGGTGAAAGAGTATATGGTAGAGCAGGGATATCAATATGAGCCAGGTATGACATTGACGGATAATTCCATTATTTTTTCGCAAAAAGAAAGTAGTTTTATGGCACAAGAGAAAACATGGCTGACTCGTTTGTATCTGCTTGAGCATAGTTTATGGAAAGAAGATGTTCGTAAAGATATTTTAGATCAATTAGGTGCAGATGCACCACATTTGCAGAAAGAACAGCTAGGGGATATGCAAATATATAAGAATGCAGATACTGCAATTTATGTAAAAGGTGATTTCATCGTTTATACGTATAGTGAAGAACAAAAAGAACTATCAAATGAATTTGTGCAAGCATTGTTTGCGGAAGCTGAAAAGAAAAGTGGCTAATGTAAATTTGTTTCAGAAATAAAATGCAAAATAATGTAAAAAATACTTGAAAAGTATGTAACATCATGTTATAGTATAGACAAGATTTAATACTAAATCTGCGAAATGCTTTTTATAAAAGATTTCCTAACGAATGAACGTGTCAGTTCATCCTCCTTATTTATAAACTTTCCTAATTACCGATTTACCATTCTTTTGTAAAAAGTATCATAAAAGCTGCTGACAGGCAGCTTTTTTCAAGTTATTCATATTAAAAGCACGAATATTCTTTTTCATGTTCCTTATTTACATGCTGCATATTCGCTTTTTATATTGTTTTACATAAAAAATGTAAGAAAAACAAGTTAACTATTTGTATGACTGCGTAAATCTTGGTATAATAATTTCGATTGCGCTTGAATAAGCAAGAAGGGTGAAAAAGATGAAAGTGAAACATATTTTGCTGTTTGTAAGTGTCGTATTGTTAGATCAGCTTAGCAAATGGCTACTTGATATAAATATGCAGATAGGAGATAGTATAACGTTGATTCCGGGATTTTTCCGTATTACGTATTTGCATAATACGGGGGCAGCTTGGAGCATGTTTGAAGGGAAAATGGGATTTTTCATGATTGTGACAGTCATTGCTCTCATTGTGATGGGATATTTCTATTATTGTGCGGAGAAAAAGGATGCGTTAACAAAGTATGGATTAGTCTTAATGATGGCAGGTACTCTTGGGAATTTTATTGACCGCCTATGTTTCCAGCATGTACGTGATTTCTTAGACTTTGTAATCTTAGGATATGATTTTCCTGTATTTAATGTGGCCGATATCGCATTGTGCGTCGGAGTCTTTTTGATTCTGGTATCTGTCTTTTTAGAGGAGCGTTTTGGAGGTGTGAAAAAATGCGAGAAATAGATGTAATCGTAACAGAAGAAGAGGCTTTTCAACGCATTGATAAATATATTAGTGAAAAGGAAGATGATTTGTCACGTAGCCGTGTTCAGCAGCTGTTGCAAGAGGGCATTGTCTGTGTGAATGGTAATGCTTGTAAGGCAAATTACAAAATAAAACCTAAAGATCATATAACGGCAGTATTTTGTGATGAGATAGAAATGGAAGCGAAACCTGAACAGATGGATTTGGATATTCGTTATGAAGACCATGATGTAATTGTCATCAATAAGCCAAAAGGTATGGTCGTTCATCCGGCAGTAGGCAATCAGACGGGAACATTAGTCAATGGATTGCTGTATCATTGTAAAGATTTATCCGGTATAAATGGTGTCTTGCGCCCCGGTATTGTCCATCGTATCGATAAGGATACAACAGGGCTATTGATTGTCGCCAAAAATGATAAAGCACATACAGCTTTAAGTAAGCAGCTTCAAAATAAAACGGTAAATCGTCTGTATTATGCGCTTGTTCATGGCGTTATTGAACATGATTTTGGTACGATTGATGCACCGATTGGAAGAGATGTGAAGGATCGCCAGAAAATGGCAGTAACGGCCACCAATGCCAAGGATGCTCGTACCCATTTTAAGGTCATAGAGCGTTTTGCCCACTATACACTTGTGGAATGCCGATTAGAAACAGGTAGAACACATCAAATACGTGTCCACATGCAATACATTAAGCATCCGGTTGTCGGTGATGAGAAATACTCATATCGTAAAACTATGCAAACACAAGGACAGCTATTACATGCCCATCAATTGACCTTTGTTCATCCTACAACGAATGAGAAAATAACAGTTGAAGCAGAACTTCCTAAACAGTTCGCGGACATTTTAGAAGAACTGCGCAGTCAACAGAGGTGAGGATATGGAGATTTCCAAATATGATATTTATGCTTATCAGATCATGCATTATCTGATTACGGCATATCAATATCAAGTTGTGCGCGTGGATCAGTATAAAGAAGATCTGTGGCTGGCTAATCCAAAACAGGAACAGTATCCAGTGATTCGCATCAGCTCACAGCGTATGGAAAAAGTAGATGAAAATATTGCCTATCTGCGTAATGTACATCGTAAGATATTAGATATGATTCATCGCGAAGGACATCTTCTTTTATTGAATACATGTCCGGATTGTTTCTTATTGGATAATCCTTTTATAAAACAGATTCGTGTTGGCCCTCATAGTGTCAGTGATATTATGATCTTACAAACGTTTCGCAATCTGGCGGAGGTTGTGCACGATGTAGAAGATCCTAAAGAAGAAATGGCACGGTTGGCACGTTCAATAGAAGAAACCCAAATTCTTCAACAAAAAAAGTTCATTGCGAAAGTCAAGCGTTCCTTGCGTCCGGATATCACGATTACGGTCATGGCTTTTTGTGTGCTATATGCGCTTGTTAATTATATCATCAGTATGGCTACAAAGGGCAGTATCGCTTCATGGATTGCCGCGGGTGCGTATTATAAGATGAATGTGGTCGCGGCACATGAATATTGGCGTTTATTAAGCGCTGGCTTTTTACATGCAGATATCATTGTTTTGTTATTTTCCATGTATGCGTTATATCAAACAGGAAAACTGTGTGAACCATTGTTTACTAAAGGACAATATCTTGCGGTATTGATCGGTTCTATTTTCACTGGTTATGTCTGTATGTTGATTGGCAATGGCAATGCTATCGCTTATGGCATCAGTTCAGGTATCTGGGGCATTAGTGGGGCTTATATTGCAAGTGTTTTCGGGAATGGCAGCTATCATTTGCCAATGATACGTTATATGGTTTTGAAGGTTCTGCTGTTCGATATATTTGTCTGGTTACTGCCGGGCATGTCCTTTTTAGGAAATCTGGGGGGGATGGTGTTTGGTATGGTCATAACAATGTCTTTTGTTAAAAATAAAAAATGGCCAAAATTACGCACACATGCGAAAGCAGCTACCTCTTTATTATTTGTGAGTTTATGTGTGCTAGGGCTTTCCATTCAAACGGTAACACCATTGCAGCCGGAGATGGACCAAGAAATTATTCAAATCTTTACACATACACCTATGGATGGCTATGCACGGTATTTAAAGTCGTGTTATAATAAACAATATAGATTGGAGTAATGGTTATGAAAAGAATGGACGTATTAAGTTGGGATGAGTATTTTATGGGTTTGGCACATTTGAGTGCTATGCGTAGCAAAGATCCCAGCACACAAGTTGGCGCTGTGATTGTCAGCGGCGAACATCGCGTTGTAAGCATTGGTTATAATGGCTTTCCTAATGGATGTAGTGATGATGAATTTCCCTGGGATCGGGAAGGAGACTTTGGTGCTACTAAGTATCCTTATGTCGTTCATGCGGAATTAAACGCTATTCTGAATAGTAAAAATGATTTGCGTGGCTGTAGCATTTATGTATCTTTATTCCCATGTAATGAATGTGCAAAAGCAATCATTCAAAGCGGAATCAGCCGCATTGTTTATGAATCCGATAAATATGCGGATACCGATGCGACCATTGCCAGCAAACGGATGTTGCGAGCTGCTGGAGTGGAATTATATCAGTTGCCATATCGTATACAGATGCAGGTGCAAAAAGAGGAAAACGAATAAAGGTATTTAAAGAAACGTGATGATAAGTCACGTTTTTTTTGTGTGGCGGGCATGCCACATATCTAGGGTGAAAATCCCTCGGGGCGTAGTTATCGACGAACCCAAGAGCGACTTGC
>NZ_CAXUBY010000029.1:0-39859 GCF_964249515.1 Eubacterium sp. 3_1_31 | reverse complement strand
TTTAGAAACTTTGGAACGGTGCTTTCCTGCAAGTGTTTTCAAACAGCTATATTCCATAAGATAATTGAAATAGATTAGCTTGTTAAAATTGCTTGCCAACCCATAATAATTACAGATACCTCTTAATTCTGCATTATAAATAGTCACTATTTCCAAATCTGTCCTATTAAGCAGTTGTGGTCGGTGTATAGGTTCTAATTTCCCATTGTCTGACCTCTGCTTTACAATTCCATTTGAAAATAAAAATTTCTCTATCTTGTCTTTGAATGGAATACTCAATTCCACCTTGTTATTCATAGAACGGGTTTTGAATTTTCCTTTTGGTTTAATCTGCTGGTCACGGCGTACTCTGACATCATATCCGAGAAAACGAGCAGGAGTATTACTGTGTGTAATCAGAGTTTTTTCTTGACTAAGTTCCATTTTTAATGTGGTACTTATAAATTCTGTAAGTTCTTGCTTAATCTTCTCACAATCCTGTCGATTGCCATTCACAGCTATTAGGAAATCATCAGCGTAACGCACATATTTTATTTTCTTGTCGTCACATTGCTTCGCTGGTAGTTTGAGCATTTGAGCCGTTGCAGATTTATATTCTTCAATCAGCTTTTCTCTTTCTATACCGTTGCTATTTTTAATTTTGTTGTGTAATCTTTGGCGTAGTCCTACCAGTTTTGTATATTCTGGTGTATAACGTGCCTTTGTTGCCACATCAAACTCTTTCTTTATCTTCATTACGTGACGGTCTAATTCATTAAGGTAGATATTCGCAAGAATAGGCGAAATGATGCCACCTTGAGGGCAACCGCTATATGTTTTGTGGTATTTCCAATCTTCCATATAACCTGCCTTTAAGAATGAACGAATGAGTTTCAGAAAACGTGCATCTTTAATTTTCTGATTGATAATTTCCACAAGTACCGCATGATTGATGTTATCAAAGCACCCTTTTATGTCGCCCTCTATAAACCAGCGTGCTCCTGTAAATTCTTTTTTTATTTGAGCAAGAGCAGTATGACAACTTCTTGCTGGTCGGAAACCGTGAGAGTAGTCTGAAAAAATAGGCTCATAGATTGCTTCTAATATCATGCGTATTGCTTCCTGTATCAGCTTATCAGTAAAGACAGGCAGTCCTAAGGGACGCATTTTGCCATTTGATTTTTTGATGTATGTACGTCTTACTGGTTTTGGTTGATACATTTCATTTTTTAAGGCTTCAATGATATTTTCAATATATATTTCGCTAAAACCGTCCGCTGTGTCGTCTGTTACACCCTTTGTTCCTGCTCCTTTGTTGGAGTAGAGGTGTTGATATGCAACATAGTATATATCTGGACGGAGTAAATATCGATAGAGCCTTGTAAATACTTCATCATGGTTCTTTTTTGAATTTTCCTGTAATTTGGTTAAAATCTCCATTGTTGGTTTCATTTGAGGTTTTCCTCCCTAATCAATTTCTAATTTTAATTCGCTAAGACTGCTTTCCTTCGCCATGTGAACGGTTTTCCCGTATCCGATTTTACGGCTTTCCCTGTCTTTTCAGGGTTCTCAGACTACTATGAAAGCTCCGTTACCTTGCCAGATTTTCAGCGTCATCTCACTTAGCATAGCCTTGTGATTTATCACTACAAGAGCATTACACATAGCCATTGTAGGCATTCTGGTTTAGGTAATCTCCAGTTGACGAAAGTAGTAGGCTGGTGTGAATTGTCGGATATGCTTTCGTTCCGTTACTACTGGTTCTCCAGCGTACCGTATGAGTTAATTGATAACCCACTGAAAGGCATTTATTTTCAGCGTTACTCATACCACAGGTTTCAGACAAGTTTCCTGTGTCCACACGTAACAGAGGTTTGGAACTCACATTCAACAAATCTAGTTTTATCCTCATATTCACTTAACCTTGCAGTTCAGTCGTGCTCTATTGTCTTTGAACAACTTTCTGCTTTCCTGCCGTGCTATTTTCCCGTACAGTTTTCACCTTTCGGTTAGGCAGGTGGTTTCCCGTGTTATCTTACGGGGTAGTGCCTTTTTTTTTTTTTTTTTTCTGTCCCCCTTTCTTTAATCTACTTCTAACTTTCGTCCCTCTGGACGCACGATACCACAGTGGGAAACGCCGCTTGTATCATAGGTACCCTCAAAAAAGACCAGATCGCCGGGGCGGGGCACGCTGGTGGGGGTGCAGATGTTGTAGAGCCCCTGGGCCCCCAGGCGGCCCACATCCCAGCCGGAGTGATTGATCACCCAGGATACGAAGCCGGAGCAGTCAAAGGAAGTGGCGGGGGAGCTGCCGCCCCACACATAGGGATAACCCAGGTACTTTTCCGCCTCGCCCAAGATAGCCGCAAAGGTTTCATCGTCCAGATATTCCTCCGGCACATCGTAGTCGGCGGGCGGTTTCGTGTATTTGTCCACATACCCGGACTCCGGGAACAGGTCGGGCCGGTTGCCCAGGCTGGACATATAGAGGGCATACCGGGCCAGCTCCTCCTCGCCCATAAGCTCCAGGGGGAGATGGGAAAGGCTTTTGTTTTCCAGCGTCACATAGCAGATATACCAGTTATACGGGACTTCCACCTCATAATCGTTGCCCTCGCTGTCTGTGCGGGTTTCCGTCCGGTAGCGCACCTCCACCACCACATCCTCGGTGAGAATGTATTGGCGGTCAAAGAGCATTTCCAGGGTGCCCTGTACCTGGGCAAGCGTCCATTCCCCCTCGTGAAGCACAGAGAGGATGGAGATGAGCACATAGGGATCGTGTTCAATCCCGTCCAGGTCAAAATGGTATTCGTCATAGTCGTGGGTGCTTTCGTAGGTGTCCAGGTAGTTTTGCAGCTCCGCCTCCATATCCGCATAGGCGGCCTCAGCCCCCAGGATGTCCTCATCCTTTGATGGATAGGTGGTAGCGCCCACGGCCCCCGCGCCGGAGTTGCCAAACATCACCAGGGAGGACGAACAGGACTGCATGATAAAGAGCAGGAGCACACAGGCCAGGGCCAGGAGCACCCCCACGGGATGCCGCTTGATGAAGCCCACCGCCTGGGCTCCGGCTCTTTCCGTGGCGGCGGCAGTCTGTTTTGCCGCCTTTGCCGCCCCAGCCCTGGCGGTCTGCCGTGCCTGCTTGCGGTATTGCCGTTTCTGCCAAAACCGTTTCCAGGCATTTTTCTCCAGCTCCGGGTGCTCCTGGGCCGCCACGCGGAACTGATGATCCGCCGCAGCCTTGATATATTTGGACTCCGCCCGCTGGACAGCCTTTGCCGGGTGTTCCCGGATTTTCTTCTTGACGAAGCGGGAGCCATGCCGCAGGGCGGTTTCACCCGCCAGCTCGGAACGGTGGGCTCCCTCGGTGCCCACATTCTCCTGTTCCACCTCAAAGAGCTTGCCATGCACGAAGCCGTGAACCGTACCGCCAGCGGCCCGGCCCACCCGCCTCACCGGGCCGGGCTTTTTGGGTGGCTTCTGCTTTGCCAGCTTATCTTTGGCCGCCTCCAGCTTTTCCCCGCGCTTTTCCATACGGAGCTTGGACGCGGCGGCCTGTTCCTGCTGGCTCTTTTGCCGAAATTTTGACTTCTGGACACTTTGTCCAGAGGTGCCGCTGTCCGCAGCCCCAGCATCACCTGGGGAGCCGCCCCCAGCGGCCTCGCCAGGATCGGCGGTGCTCTCCCAGGAGCCTGGGCGTTCCATTGGCTCTTGTTTTGGCCTATTCGGTTTTCGCTTCATTCTTCAAATCCTCCGGGCGGGTGGTGAGCAGGTTGTAAATCTCCCCTTTGGGGAAACGGTCAACAAAGGGGATGGTCACATCCCCATAGAACAGCAGGCCCTCGCCGGAATTGCTGTGGGTGATATAGGAAAGCTGGTGCTCGGAAATGCCGAGCTGCTTTGCCAGGATCGCCCGGTCACTTTGGGCCTGGGCCAACAGGATCATAAAGTCGGTGTTGTCCAAAATGGCCTCGATCTCCCGGCTGGCTAACAGGTCTTTCACATTCTGCGTAAGTGCGCTGGGGACGCAGCCCTTTTTGCGGAGCATCTTCCACACGGCCACAAAGTAGCTGGCGGTGAGGGCATCCCGGAGCAAAATGTGAAACTCGTCAAAGTAGCACCAGGTCGAAATGCCGTTGTGGAAATTCACGTTGACCGCCGAAGTGACAAAATCGTTGGTGATGTGCATGGCGATCTTCCGCAGGTTTTCCCCCAGCCCTTTGAGGACGATGCACACCACGCGGGCGGTCAAGTCCACATTGGTCGGGTGGTTGAACAGGTTGAGGGAGCCGGTGCAGTAGAGCTCCAGGGCGGTTGCCACCCGCCGGGCCTCCGGCTCCGGCTGTTTCAGAAGCTCCTCATACAAGTCCTGGAGCAAGGGCGGCTTGCTGTCCCCGATCCCCAGGGCCATATCCCGGTAGATGAGCCGCACACAGCGGTCGATCACCGTCTTTTCGATAGGCTGTAAACCATCCTTGCCGCCCACCACCAGCTCGCACAGGGACAACAAAAAATCCGCTTTCATTGAAAGCGGGCTCTCGTCCTCATCCATATCCAGCCGAATGTCCATAGGGTTGATATGGTTGGGAGAACCGGGGGCGATCTCAATGACTTGCCCGCCCAGCCGCCGCACCAGCGGGGCATACTCGCCCATTGGATCGACGATCAAAATTCTGTCCTGGGGGATGGTGAGGAACACGTTTAGGAGCTCCCTTTTTGCCGCAAAGGATTTTCCCGATCCGGTAGAGCCCAGGTACAGGCCGTTGGCCGATTTCAGCTTTTTCCGGTCAGCCATGATGACATTGTGGGAAAGGGCGTTCATCCCGTAGTAGAGGGACGGCCCCGCCATCCGCAGCTCCCTGGTCATAAAGGGAATGAAAATCGCCGTGGAGCTGGTCGTCATGCCCCGCTGGATTTCCACCTCGTTATAGCCCAGGGCCAGGGAGGACACAAAGCCCTGCTCCTGCTGCCAGTCCAGACGCTTTAGGGCACAGTTGTATTTCTGCGCGATGCCGCCCACCGTGAAAATATCATTTTCCAGCCGCTGGCGGGTGGGGGCGATGTTCACCACCGTAAAAGTCAGCAGAAACATCCGCTCGTTGCGGGATTGCAGGTCGGCCAGCAGCTCCGCCGCGTCTTTGGAAAAGGTAATGAGGTCGGGGGGCAGGATGTCGGGATCATACCCGGCCCGCACCGCCTTGCGCTGTTCCTCCACCTTCATTTTTCCAATGTCGGACAGCTTGCCTTTTACCGTTTTAATGGCCTTGAGCTGATCCACCGTCTGGATGTGCATGGTCACGGTCAGCTCTGCGTCCAGCTCCAGGATTTCCGCCAGGAGCTTATCGGAGAGCTCCGAAGCCATGATCTGCAAATAGGAAGCCGCGCCCCAATACTGGCCCACCCGGAACAGGCGGGACTGCCTAAAGTCGAAGCTGTCCGGGGCGATATAGTCTTTGGTACCCAGCCCTGTTTTGGGAATGTCCTGCCAGGAGAAGCGGAACGGCTCCCGGCTGCCGGGGTGCATCTGGCTGTGGAGCAGGGCCAGCCGTGACCGCCCGTCCAGGGGCTCCGAAGGTACCCCCAGCCGTTTGAGATTGCCTGTCACATCGGCCTCCACACGCTCCAGCCGGGGCCGGGCCTCCCCGATCCCATCGGCGGGGAGCCCAAAGGTGATATATTTTGACCGCTCGATCCCGTTGTTTGACCGGGCAATCTGGTTTTTTAGCATCCCGGTAAATTCGGCCCGGACGCTGTTGAAGTCATCCTGGGCCTGGGGGATGTTCACCCGGTATTTGTTCCGGGAACGGGAGCGGCGGTTGATAAAGGAGAGCTGGAACGGCAAAGAGGTGTCAAAGTAATTGAGGAACGAACTCCAGCCGCCGAAAATCGCCGTCTGATCCTCGGTGCTTGCCACGGAATAGTTGATGTCCTCATATTCCACCGTCTTTGTATAGAGCCCGCCGGGGAGCTGGCACACCCCGTCCGGGTGCATCACCAGATAAGGGATCGTCTGCTGGGCAGACAACGCAGCTTTCCGGTCAGCGGCCTTTCCGGGGCCGCGCTTTTGATTTTTTGCTTTCTGCAATCGCATCCTCCTTTCCCGCAGCGCCCCGATGGGTGAACGGGGCGTAAATGTTTTCTGTTCGGTAGGGCCTCACCCCAGGCCGCAGGAAACGGGCCCGGATGATGTTTCGCACCACCTTTTCCAGCGGGAGCCCGTCTTTCTCATACATAGCCAGCAAAAATGCGGGGAGCGCCACCGCCATCATAAGGAACATGGCCCCGGTGTTGCCGATGGAGCTCCGGGCCAACAGATAGGACGGGACGCCCACCGCCGCCGCGATCCCGAAGCACACAAGCTGGCGTTTCGTCAGATTAAAGGCAAGTTTGGTTTTGACCTTTGACAGATCGTTGGGAACATTCACATAGGGAATTTTGATCACTCCTTTCCGGCCCGGCCACTTCTGGACACTTTGTCCAGAAGCCCAGGCAGTTTTAACGCAGGGCCTCCGCGATCCCCGCCATGATATACTCCGCGCAGGGCAGGGCGATGGCGTTGCCCAGGGCCTTGTACCGCTGGGACGCGCTGATCTCCCTGCCGTCAGCCCCGTACTTCGTCCACCCCTCCGGCAAGCCCATCAGCCGCTCACATTCCAATTCCGTAGGGAAACGAATACAGCCGCCTGCCGGATCGTCCTCGTACCAAAAAGCGAACGGTGTCACCGTACCGGCTAACAGAGTGGGAAAAGGGTCAGTTGGAAATCCGAAACTGTTTTGGAACGCTGTTTGTTCCCCCTCCTTGGCGGCTCCCCGCATACGGAACCCTTGAAAGGGTCTGGTGACGGGTACGCGCCCCCCTGTTTCAAGAACAGGGCCTCGATCTCCGCCGGGGGCGGGCAGCCCGCCCGCTGTGCAAGGCGCAGGAAGTGGGAGCATTGGGCGGGGCTTAAACAATATTTCGGGAGCACGCCGCCCTCCAAAGTCTGCCACAAGAAAGACGCGCTGGCGTCGGGCCAGCCGGGGCCTTGCCCAATGCTGGGCATCCAGGAGCCGCCATGCGAGATCGGGGCATCCCCCTCGCACCATTCCGGCGTTTGCCCATCTTCCCGAAGCAGGCATTGAAATTTCGGTGTCTGTGAAAGCGGATAGGACGGCTCTAAAGTCCATCCGGTCATTTGAAGAAAACGCTCCCATGACGTTTTCCCAAACAGAGATAACTGGATATAGATCATTGGTGGCCTTTCTCATTTCTTGAATGATACGGATGGCGTGAAAAAACAGGCCGGATTTGGTGCCGTCCAGCCCCTCACGCCTGCCGATCTGTGAAAGATTTTGACAGGGGGAGCCAAAGGTCAGCACATGGACGGGAGGGATGGCCCCGCCGTCCAGTTTGGTGATGTCCCCCAGGTGGGCCATATCCGGGAAGTGCCGCCGGGTAATAGAGATAGGGGCGGCCTCGATCTCGCTTGCCCACAGGGGGCGGATGTCGCACCGCGACGCCGCCAGGGGGAAAACCCCGATCCCGTCAAACAGGCTCCCCAAAGTGAGCCCGCTCACAAGCCCTCCTTTTGATCTGCCTCCTCTGGACACTTTGTCCAGAAGTCCGGGATCGTGGGCTCCACCTCATTTCCCCACACGTCCCAGCCGGGCGGGGACTGTCTTGCGAACAGCTCCACCCTGGGTAAGTCGCCCATAAGGGCCACGATCTTTTCACGGGCCTCCTCCGGCTTGCGGCTGTGCTCCCGAACAGGGGAAATGATAAACTGATGGACATTTGCCGCCTGCCGTTTGGGGTGTCCCCGTGTCGCCAGCAGGCAGACCTCCGCGTTGCCCCGTGTCCAAAAGCCCAGGCCGTAAAACCAGCCGGGGGACTTGCGGTTTTGTTTGAGCCAGACGAAAGCCACGCTTTTATAAGTGAAGCCCCACGCCTGGATCAGCCGCAGGGCCTCCGGGAGCTGCGGGAATGTGGCCCACAAAAAAAGCGCGCTGTCCTTGGCCGCAAGGTCGGCCACAGGCAACGCGCATAGCTCCGATATGCTCATGGTGGGGTAATGGTTTTCCGCCGCCCCCTGTACCTTTTTCGCTGTGTAGCGCCAGGGGGGATCGGCATAAATGATAGAATAGCGTCCGATAGTTAAACTCCTTTCTCCCCAGCCTCCACCGCTGCCCGCGCCGCACGGATGCGCTCACTGGCGGCAGCGTAGTAGGCCGGGACAGTTTCAAAACAAATAAAGCGGCGGCCTGTGTTGAGGGCAGCCACTGCCGTTGTGCCAGAGCCAGCGCAGATGTCCGCCACCACCTCGCCGGGCCGGGTATAGGTCTTGATGAAATACTCGCTCAGCGCCACAGGCTTTTGCGTGGGATGGACGGTGCGCTGGACGGTGGGAAAGGCCAGCACATTTCCGGGAAAGCGCAGGCCGTCCTCCGATCCGCTGCCGGAGCGGATGAACTTTCCGTAGTTGGTGCTGTCCCCACGGTTGCCCGCGATTTTCTTGTAGGGCTTACCTTGTTCAAACTGCGGGTTATAAAGCGGAAGTTTCTGATAGAACACCAGAATATTCTCCGTCTTTTTCAGCGGGGCCCGCCTCGCGTTGAGGAAACCTGTGCACCGGCTCTTGTACCACACCCATTCATAGCGGAGCATGGGGAGGTTGGAAGCCCCCAGCACCTTATCATAGGGGCACTGTGCGAAGAACAGCACCGCCCCCTCCGGCTTGACGGCCCATTTCACCGCCTCCCACAGCTCCGGGAGGGGCAGCGGCACATCCCAAAAGTTCCGGGTGGTGCCATAGGGCGGATCGGTCAAAAGCATATCCACCGAATGACGGGGCAGAGAGCGCAGCCCCGCGATGCCGTCTTGCAGGAACAGGCCCTCCGGGGGCTTCTGGACACTTTGTCCAGAGGTATCGAATGTCGTTTTTTCCATTGAAGCGCCTCCTCTCAATGCGCCCCGAAGATGCGCTGGGCGATGCCGCCCGTCTTAAACAGCATAAAGCAGAGCAAAACTGTGTAGCCCACAATGCCCCAAATCGCCCCAATGGGATCTCCGCTGGTGACGATCCCTTGGACGAGCACCGCATAGATGGCAACGCATACCAGAATGAGCATCCCTTGAAAGCCCACGGCGAACAGGGAACGCAGATAATTCTGGCCCGTCTGCCCCACCTCCCGGTGGGCCAGGGTAGCCATAGGGATGGGGGCCAAGCTGGTCAGCAAATAGATTTCCAACATCCTGCCATAGACCAGTACAAAAATGACAATGCCCAGCGCCCACATGGTCACACCGATAATAGAGGATTGGAGCCACAGGCCGAGAAGCGGCCCCAAGTCCATGCCCTCCAGGGTGGTTTCCAGCTCCGCCATCATATCCGGCGTGATGTCCGTGGAGCCCTGGATGAGCCCGCCCGCCTGGGCGATCACGGACTGCGACACATCGAACACCGCCATAACGATATTAAAGGTGTTGGACAGGATGAGAATGGCACAAGCCGTTTTGAACATCCATTTATAGATATTCGCCACATCAAACTCGTGCATATTGTTCTTTTCCAAAAGCATCTGTATCAGCTCATAGGTGGCAACAAAGGTCAGCACCAGACCGGCAATCGGCAAGATCACCGTTTCGGAAAGCTGGCGTATAAGGGAGAAAACCCCGGCGTTCCAAGCCGCCGGGGTAGTCCCCACTTGTACCGCAATCTCCCCGACCTGGGCGTTGACGTAATCGGTGAGCCCCTCCAGGTTGCCCATGATCCCGCCAATCAGCAGCTCTTTGAGCCAGTTTGTGAGCCAGTCGGTGAGAAAATCCATAAGCCGTTACCTTAAAACAGCCCGGACAGCAGGGGGATCAAGGTGGTGCCCAGCAGGATGATGCCGCCGCCCGCCATGAGCTGCTTCATGCCCTGGCTTTTTGAGCCAGGATTATCCGATCCATAGCCCTCCAGCAGATTGACAACGCCCCACACGCCAAGACCAGCGCCGAGGGCAACAACAAGGGTCTGCAAAGTATCAATCGCGGAAGAAAAAAACTGCATAGAGCCTCCATTTCTCCGGGGGAGCCCCCGGCTATGAAAAAAGCCGCCATTTCTGGCGGCAGGTTACGACCTCTGGACACTTTGTCCAGAAGTGGGATTTATACATAGGCGTCCGGGTCATCCACATCGTCATAGTTGAGGATGTCCTCGTCCTCGCCTATGGGCCCTGTGTCTGTCCCGTCTGCCTCGTACACCTCACAAGCCTCATTCAGCCCAGGCCGCCTGCGGCGGTTGATGAGCTGATCGAGGGAAAAGGCGTTTTTCACTTTATCGGCCTCAGCCGTATATTTGTAGTTGGGGTGCTGCTTCAAGTCGTACTTTGGGGAATAGAACGGGGGCAGGCCCCGAAGCTGTAAAATACAGCGATCCCCCGGCATGGTGGCAAGCTCGGCGGGAGTCATCAGCTCCCGGCCAAGCCGCTGGGTGTTCTGGTTGTAGCTTTCTGACTGGCCTTTGGAGCGCCCGTCCGTCTGCATATAGATGGTGGACTTCCCCAGCCAGTTTTCCGAAATCTCCTTGATGGTGGAGCTTTCCCTGCCACCCAGGAAAACCACGCTGTCCATATTTCCCATGATCGTTTCCGCGTGCTTGTCATAAATGGCCTTGCACTGCGCCATCTGCTGGTAAAAGAGCGTCAGCGATATTTCACGGGAACGGATAACGGCCACCAGCTTTTCCAGGTTGGGCACCTGCCCTGTATTGGCCGCCTCGTCCCACAGCACCCGCACATGATGGGGCAGGCGGCCCCCATGAACATTGTCGGCCCTCTCGCACAACAGGTTGAACATCTGCGAAAAAGCCAGAGCCACAAGGAAGTTGTAGGTTGGCGTGGTGTCGGAAATGGTGAAGAACACCGCCGTTTTCCGATCTCCGATACGGTCAAGCCCCAGCTCGTCATAGCTCATGATCTCCCTAAGCTGGGGGATGTCAAAGGGGGCCAGCCGGGAGCCGCAGGAGATCAGAATACTTTTGGCCGTCTTGCCAGAGACAAATTGTCAAGGACTTTTTCATCAAATTCACAAAAAATCCACAAAAAAGGTGCCAGAAGCACCGTATGGCTCCTGACACCTCGTTTGATAGATTACATTTTTCCGTTCAGCAGGTCTTTGCAGAGATACGCATAGTCTGGCAGCTGGTTGATATATGGCTCCCAGCGCCGCTTGATTTCGGCCAATTCCAGCGGATCGGCTGCTTCCAGTGCATGATCGTTGCCTGTCATATATAAAACATCCGTAGCAACATCATCCAAACACCTGCCGCAGAGATCGGCGGCTGATTCGATTCTGATACCGGTATCCACATAGACTGGATTGACGCCAATCGCCAGCCAGACATAGCCTACCTTGTCCGACCAGAGCAGTTCAAAATCAGGGCTTTGCCGCAGATGTTCCGCAAAGATCTCCTTTACTCGTTCAATTTCATGCTTCTCTTTTTCTGTGTAAAGCATTTTCGTGTCCTCCTTGACAAAAATTTTGGTGCGTACCATCATCAGTTTAGCACAAGGCGGCTTCGTTTATCAGTCTGTCACATCTGCTGAATTTCATTTTTGAGCATACGCTTGATTTTATCGCTCATGGTTTCTGTGCTGGTATTGCTGAAATGGACATGAACCTTGTAGGTTGTCTTGCCGATTTTCTTTACCATCGCTGGCGTGTTTTCCGGCGCTCTGGACACAGTAGCGGCGTCTGCCGCCTGCATAGTACGGGGTTCTTTGTTCATGGCGCTCCTTTCTTTGAGCGGGTCTGTGCCGCCCGGTAAAAAATCAGTCGTGCTTACTGTTTACAATGTCTTTTGCTGTCTGTCGGGTAGCACCGGCATTTTCTTCCCGGAAATTCTTCCCGTCAAAGAGAATCGGCGCACACCGTTCCAGAATACGGTCATAGATACGGGCGTGGGCCAGATCAGGCGGGTTTTTCAGCTCGGACAGTTTCAAGTTTGTTGTGATAATCATGGGCCTGCGGCTGCGATAGCGGCTGTCGATGACGAAAAACATCTGCTCCATAGCATATTCGGTACTGCGCTCTACACCCAGATCGTCAATGATAAGCAGGTCGTACTCATCAAAGCTGGCGATAAAGTCGGCCTTGTCCTCGGAAAACATCCCGGTCAGGCGGTTCAGGATGGTGGGGAAGTTCGTCATCAGCACAGGCACATCCTGGTCAAGTAAGGCATTGGCAATACATCCGGCGAAAAAAGACTTGCCGGTTCCCACATCCCCGAACAACAGCAGGCCGGTGTTGTTTTTATATGCCTCCTTCCAGTTCTCCACATAGGCGCGGGCCTTGTCCATCAATGGGTTTTTGCCGTTGTCGTTGGCAAAGGTGTAGTCATAGAGATAGCGGTCTTGCAAGCCCTGTGCCTTTCGGCGTTTGATACGCTCCATGCGGCGCTGCCGTTCCTCGGCGGCCTTACGCTGCTCCTCAGCCTCCCGCTGGCACTGGCAGATGCAGCGCGGCATAAAGTAGTCGGGTTTCCCAAAGCATGGCACAACGGTCTGCCTCTGGCCGCCGCACTTTTTACAGTGAATGAGGCCGTCTGCCGGGTCTATGTACTCGTCCCCGGCCAGTTCCATACCGGCGGCTGCCTTGTCGATCAGCGCCCGGATTTCTGCGGTAATCTCCATCATACGGTTTCATCCTCCTTTACGCTGTAATCCCGGTTGCGGGTGGGCGGGGCTGCTTTCTTCGCGTCCTCACCGGCCCAGCGCCGGATGGTCGCGGCATGGCTCTGATACCGCTTGCCGGTAGAGGCCATGTACTCGGACAGCTTTTCGATGTACTGGCCCCATACGGTGGGAAAGCTGGCCTGCAAGTCTGCCAGTTCCTCGTCCGTCAGGAAAACATTCTGGTAACGGCCATAGGCGCGGGCGGAGCGTCCCTTCTCTATCTCTCTCTTTATCTCTATCTCTTTCTCTAACTCTATCTCTATCTCTGGTGGACGAATGTCGGACAAATGTCCGCCGTTTGTCCGGGGCGCAGAAAGAGCCTTATTTTGAAGCCTTGCAGCCCGCTTTCGCTCGGCCTCGGTAGAGGACTGGCCTATTAAAAGTTCGATGTTGCTCATGTAGAATGTGCCGCTGTCCAGCACTTCCACAAGACCCAGCTTCAAAAAGATCTGCAAGGCTCTCTCCACAGTGCCGATCTGCTGGCGGGTAATGGTGGCGATCATCTGCGCCGTGTAAGGAATGTCCTCGTCAAGTTGAAGCCGTCCACCATGTTTCAGCGATTTCAGATACAGCTTGAGCAGAATGTTGGAATATAGCACACCATCCTGCATACTTTCCAGCAGCACGATGGAATCATCGTCAAAATAGTTTTCTTTGAGTTTCAGGTAATAATATTTTCGGTTGTCTGACATAGGGTTCCTCCTTGGGGTTTCTCTTGGGATTCTGTACGCATTTTAAGGCCGTTTTAGGGGTCAGAGGATAAATCTATCAGCTTACCGTTGACACCCTCGAAAAAAGCCTTGATTTACAAGGGTCTTTCGGCCCCTAAAGCGTGACATTTCTCCCGTTGTTTCCGCTTGCGCTTTGCGGCGTTGATCCGCTTCATGCACGCGGCACATTCCTGGCAGTATTTGGCTCGGTTGGAGCCGGGAGTAAACAGCGCCCCGCATACGGCACATTTCTTAGCATTCAGCCGGTGGAACAGCGCCGTTTCCAGTTCCTTATCCTGCGGCAATACCGCCGCCCGAAACCACCTGCACAACAGGGAGTAGGAAATAGACTGGACACAGACACATTCCTCCCCATCGTCCAGGGCGATACAGTTTCCGTCGATGTAGTTACAGCACTCATGCACCAGCCTCCGCGCTCTGCGATACTGGCGGTAATCCATGACAGGGATAGGTTCAGTCTTGTTGTTCTTCATAAATGATTTCTTTCATAAAGCCGGTAACCTCCTTGAATGAATTTATTGTTAAATATTCGTGCAAAGTATTGTTTTCTTCGTGCAAATGGCATATACTATAATTGTCAGCAGAAAGGGGTTGATCGTATGGCTGGAAATACCACAAACATCAGTATCCGCATGGACGCAGATTTGAAAGCGCAAGCGGACGCACTGTTTACTGAACTTGGCATGAACCTGACTACGGCGTTTAACATCTTTGTGCGCCAGTCGCTTCGTGAAGGCGGCATTCCCTTTGAAGTAAGGCTGGAACAGCCGAACAAGGAAACGGTTGCTGCCATGCTGGAAGCGGAAAGGATTGCAAAAGACCCGTCTGTAAAGGGCTACAATGACCTTGACGAGTTATTTGCTGACCTGAAAAGATGAAAGAAACCAAATATACCGTCAAGTACACGACCAGTTTCAAAAAAGACTACAAACGAGCCATCAAGCGTGGCTTGAAGATCGAGCTGCTGGAGCAGGTCGTAGCGTTGCTGGCGATGGGCGAACCGCTGCCAGATAAGAACCGTGACCATGACCTGTCCGGCGATTGGGCAGGCCATCGGGAATGTCACATTCTCCCGGACTGGCTGCTTGTCTACCGCATAGAAGATGATGTTCTGGTGCTGACGCTGGCCCGCACCGGCACACACAGCGACTTGTTCGGCAAATAAACAGTCTGCCGCCGTATGGGGAAACCTGTACGGCGGTTTTTCTGTGTGCAAAAGTATGTCGTGAAACGCGGTAGCCCTTACCGCTCCGGCTCCCGATCGTGAGACTTGTCCCGTTCCTGTCTGGACAGCTGCTCGGCGGTTTTGCGGAGCCGTTCCACTGCTTTCAAATCCTCCCGCATGGATTTCATGGCAAGCGTGTCCGTCTGCTTTCCAGCGGCCAGCTGGTCGATTTCCCGCTGCCATGCCTTTGGGGTGATTGCCTCGCCGCTGTCTTTCAGTTCTTTCAGATACCGGGCCGCTGCATCATACAGAATCAGTTCCCGGCTGTGGCGCTGTTCAAACTGTTCCCGTTTTTCCGGCTTTACTTTGGCAAGCTGCTTGTGGATGGACTTGTACTGGTTGTACTGTTCCCACATCTCCCCGCGTTCGGTAAGAATGGCGATCCGGCGCTCAGCCTTGACGATCTTTCCGCGCAGGTCATAGTAACGGCTGTTCATATCAGCGATTTTTTCATGAAGCTGCTGCATAGACTGGATGCCGTTTGCCTGCAAAAAGCTGAATAGTGCAGCGCTTTCCTGCAAAGCCCGGATTTTGCCGGTGCGGGTGTGGGGAGCGTTCAACTGCTGCTGAGCCTCCCACAAAGCTGTCAAGCTGCTTTGCTGTGTTTGTGGTTTTTCCGTTTCGGCTTTCGACCAGCGATAAAGACGGGTAATGCGGGCTTTAATTTCTTTCAGCAGTTTGTTGTCGGCGGCGATCTGTCGGTTTACTTCCCCCTTGTCGGTGCGGATACCGCGATTTTCCATTTGGCTGGCAGCTGGCCCCAGATGGACAGAGGGGATTTTATCAATGCCCTGCCGCTTGTAGCTACGGTGGTCAATGCGCTCCGGTCTACCGGCAGATTCCAGCGCCCGGTTGGTGTAGGCTGCCCACGCTGCCCGCCAAATCTCCACATTTCCTTTATCGTTCCAATCGGTTGTATCCTCACGATGATTTTTCCAGCCGCCTTTCCCATCCGGGATACGCTGTCCATTCTCGTCCAGATCGTATGCCTTGCGGCACTTTGCGCCCCACTGTCCATTTTCTTTCAGAGGCCGGAGCGTCAGCATGATATGGACATGAGGGTTGCCGGTTCCCTTGTCATGGATAGCAAAATCGGCGCACATCCCCTTGTCCACAAAGTTGTCCTTCACATAGGACCGGACAAGGGCAAGCTGCTGTTCTCTGGACAGTTCGCGGGGCAGAGCTGCCTCAATCTCGCGGGCAAGCTGGCTGTCCCTTGCTTTCTCAATTTGCTCCACGCTGTTCCAGAGGGTGGATCGGTCTGCAAATTCCGGCGGGGCGTGGGCAGGCAGCATGATCTCCGCATGAACAATGCCGCCTTTCCGGGTGTAGTCGTGGGTCATTCCGTCCCATTCATTTGTCAGCTTGGTTCCGCTGCGGTAAGCAGCTGCGGCAACGGCAGAACGGCCTGCGCTGCGCTTGATAATACTGACGGGGATATGACAGAAATCTATGGGGAACACCTCCTTTCAGTGAGGGGATAATAGGCTCTGTGGAGCCGAACAAACGCAAAGCGGGTGTTTGGCTGTGCAGAGCGCACAAGGGGTTTGGGGAGCGTAGCTTCCCATCGCGGACGAAGTACGCAACAGCCCCGGCAGGGCGCACGACACCGGCAACGGTGTATAAGTGCGCCCTTGTAAACAAGGGACTTATGGCGTGTCCCCGGATTTTGGCAGGTTTGCAGTCAATTCCGCAGCCCCCGGAAGATGGGACAGGGCAATCAGAAATGTTTTGACCTCTGCGCCGGAAAGGTTGGAGGCCAGCGGAAAAATACCCTCCAAAATGGCTCCGCGCTCAATCAGGCGGCGGGTACGAACCCTGCGTTCTTCGTTCCGCTGCTTGTTCTCCAAAATCTTCTTTCGGTTTTCAAGCTGCCGGATCTCCTTCAGGACTTTCTCCCGTTCTTCTTTTGAGGGGTGGGCTGTAATTTTTTCGTTCATGTCAGGCACCTCTTTTCTTTGAAAATACTCATAGATTGACCGTCCATTTCTGTCGAGCAAAGTACCGGCGCAGCCTCCGCAGTGCAGCGTGGATGGATTTTCCCGCCTGTGATGGTGTGATACCATCCATTGCGGCAATATCTTTCACTTTCATACCCAGCATATAGCGGGCATGGACACGGCGAGCCTGCATAGGCGGCAGGGAAGAAATGGCTTCGTACAATCGCCGTATCAATTCTTCGTATTCGGCTAATTCTTCTTTTTCTATCAGGTAGTCTTCCGGCGATGGCTGCGCCCAGCCGATGGCGGCATTTTCGATTCCATCGTTACAATCGAGGGAATAAAACGCCTTATACCGGAACATCTTGCGATCTCTGGCGGCCTCGGCTCTCTTGTCCAGAAGAAACGCTTCGACGATCTCATCGGACACCTCCACAAAAATGTCCTCTTTGCAAAATGGATAATATTGTTTGAGATTGATGGTCTGCATAGGCACGCCCTCACTCTGTTTGAAAAAGGCCATCATAGCAGCGGCGCATATTCCGCAGACCTCGACGGATGGCAACGCTGACCTTGCTGCTGTGGATGCCCTCTCTCCGGGAGATTTCCGGCTGCTTGATACCAGCAATGTAGTAGGCGTGAACACAGCGGGCCTGTGTCGGAGTGGCATGAGCCAGAGCCACCGGCAAGGCGGCAACCAGCCGCAGGCGGGCGGCCCGTTCCTCACGCTCCACCAGAATATCCTCCGGCGATCTGCCGTGTTCCAGCGCGTAGTTCTCCGTCCAGCTATATGCGTCCAGGGAGTACCAGGCGCGGTGGTAGACCTTCCGGCGCTCATAGTTGTTCATCTCGCGCTGGGCCTGCCGCATGGCCTCCCAGACCTCGTCGCTGACCTCTACAAACTCGTCATGCCGGTAGTGGGGATACATCCACCGCAGATTGATTGTTTTCATAGGCTTACCTCCTGAAAATCGGAGAGGCGGGCAGCTTGTCCGCTGTCCGCCTCTCGCTGAGATAAGGGAAATGATCCCTTTCACTTGATAGCCCGAAAACAGGTCATTCGTTAAGCCTGTTCTCAAAGAAATTTATAAATTTTTTTCTGACCGCCTCCACACTTTGATAAACAGCCACTTTGGAGCAGCCGCACAGCACACCGATCTCTGCAAGGCTCAGCCCGTCAAGCGCATAGAGCAGGAACCGGCGGCGCTGGGCCTCGGTACAGGTGTCCAGAACAGCCATCAGCTCATGCAGCGTTTCCATGCGGCAAAGGTATTCCTCCGGCGTTTCACTGTAAACGCCCACGCCCTCGGTAAAAGCTATGTACTCGTCAAACTCCCGCCCGTCCCAATGCCGCCGCTGTTCATGGAACAGGTTCTCCGTTTTATGATCGGCCCGGTCAAGAAATTCATAGACTTCCAGCGTAACCTCCACGGCCACAGCTTGTCCGTTATAATTGATGGTAACTTCCATCTGCCTTTCCTCCATTCAGATTTTTTTGGTAAATCTGAATGGGGCGGCGGAGAACGGCACTGGGGCCAGAGTTCGGGCCATGCTGGCCCGATGTTACGGCCCCACAGGTATGAAAAAACGCCCGGACAGCAGAAAGCTATTCGAGCGCAAAAACTCCAATATTCACTTACAGAATGACAATTTTCGCACCGGCTGCCAGACGGAGCCTGTTCGTTGACTGGGCTTTTTTTGACGGTAGTGAAATATCGTCTGAATTTGTCGGCGGTCAATGTGCTTCATGGCGGTTCCCTCCTAAAGCCGCCGTGTCAGCGTGTAGTCGTCACTCCTTTGTCGAGGGCATAAGGAACGGCGGCCTTGATGTTACTCAAAACCGCCGCAGTACCTGGAAAATCCATTTTGGGCGCACAAAGCTGCCTGCCCTGCAACGGTTTTTTTCTTTCCCCGTCTTGCGGGGCAGGATCGCTTGTCTTATTTGGTTTAGGTTTGTTCCTGTTCGGCTGCCTCTTTCAGCCGTGAAAAGCTCTCATCGCTGATGATGTGTTCAATCCGGCAGGCGTCAGCCTCCGCAGTCCTGGGGTCAACGCCTGCGGCGATAAGCTGCTCGGTAAAGAAGCAGTGACGCTCGTAGATTTTTTCGGCTACCTCGCGGCCCACATCGGTCAGATGGAGAAAGTGATCTTCGTCCATAGTGAGAAAGCCGCCGTCCCGCAAGATAGCCACTGCATGGCACACGCTGGGCTTTGACACCTCCATGTGCCGGGCCACATCTACGGAGCGTACCATACCGCGTTTCTTTTGGAGAACAAGGATGGTTTCCAGGTAGTCCTCCCCGGACGCATGAAGTTTGTTCTTGCTGCTCATTATGCCAGCTTCCAGTTTTTAATAGATTTCTCTTTTTCCCACATAGTTTGATAAAGCGGCACGGTCTGCAACAGTTCTTCATGTTTCCCACAGCCTTGCAATATGCCGTCAGATAGGACAAGTATCTGATCTGAATTTTGGATATAGGACAAAGTGTGTGATACAAGGAACACCGTCTTGCCCTTAATCATTTCTTCTATGCCCTTCTGTATTGCTACGGCATTTTCGGCATCCAGACTGGACAGCGCCTCATCTAAAAGAATGATCGGGGAATCTTTCAAAATTGCCCTCGCAATAGCGACGCGCTGACGCTCTCCACCGGAAAGGCTTGCGCCGCCCTCGCTGATAACCGTTTGATAGCCCTGTGGGAGCTTTTCTATAAATTCGTGACAGTGAGCCTTTTTTGCCGCCTCTACCACCTGCTCGTCCGTTGCGCTCTGGTTTCCCATTCGGATATTATTCATCATGGTATCCTGAAAAAGATATACTTCCTGAAAAACGACACTCACATGACGCACCAGATCACTATGCTTTAATGTTGCCGCATCTTTCCAATTCAACAGAATCCGCCCGTTTTTCGGCGTCACGAATCCCGGAATTAAATTAAGGAGAGTGGATTTGCCGCTTCCAGAAGGACCCACCAATGCAGTGATCGTTCCGGGTTTAGCTGAAAAACTTACATGACTAACTGCGTCACGCTTTCCATCATAGCTAAACGATACATTTTCAAACCGTACATCGGCTTGTGTATCTGCAAACTGTGTAGTTCCCTGTTTTTCATTTTCGGTCGGCAGGTTGTTGATTTCTGCTATATTATCCAACGATGCGTTTGCAAGATTCATCATGGCAAAGGAACCCATCAGAGCTTCCAGCGGACGGTAAAAAATAATACCCATGATTGCAAAAAACAAATAGGTTGCCGGGGCTAATGAACCAGAACGAACCATTGCAATGCCAACACCCAAACTCAAAAACAGGCCCAGATTCAGGCAGATTTTATAACCCATGCTCCAATTCGTCAGCGTCGCTTCATAACGGTCAGAAGCCGTGCAATATCCGTTCACCTGCTTCTCCACGAGCTTACCGGATTGCTCCAGCCGGTATGCCTTGATCGTTTCCATGCCCTGTACATATTCCAGCGTGGAATCAATCATTGCCACCTGCGTATTTTTCTTCTGCTCTCCCAGTTGAACCATGCTCTTTTGAAACTGCTGGTAGAGGATATAGCCGGGGATGATCCCCGCAAACAGAAGAAGCGCCATACGCCAGTCCACACTAAGCAGCATCAGAGCAAATACAACCGTCATGATCATGCTGGAAACGAAACCGGCAATAATCTCCATGATATTCATTTCCACGAAACTTAAATCAGTTGTAAACAAAGATGTAAGCTGGCTGATCTTGTCTTTTGTAAAGTAGTAGAGCGGAAACTGTTTGATTTTCGCCGCAATCGAAAGACGTTCATCCCGCATCATGGCATAAGATACCGGGCGCTGTTTTGCAATCGTAAAGTAATAAAAAACAAAATGCAGGACAGTATAGACCAGAAACATAAGGCTATACTGCATCAGTTTTTCCTTTGTAAACGAGCCGCCCAAAATATCTTTTATCGCAAGGAACAGCATGAAATATATCGCGCCCTCACAAATTGAGGTCAACGCCTGAAACAGCCACGCAAGATAAAGCTGCTTTTTGCGCTCGCCTGCAAGGTCTAAGAATTTCCTTATCATAGCAATCATGCGTTTACACCTCCCATTTTCCATTGATCGGATTGTTCAAAGGCCGCCCACATATCCTGATACGGGGAGCAACGGTTTATCAATTCATCATGTGTGCCGCAGTCAATCACTTTGCCCTGTTCCAGAACCACAATCGAATCAGCTTCCTTGATACTGGAAAGACGGTGCGCTATTACAAGTACGGTTTTTCCCTCTGATAATTTAGCTAGCGCCTTTTGCAGTAAATCTTCATTGTCGGCATCAATGTAAGCCGTTGCCTCGTCAAGAATCACGACCGGCGCATTTTTCAGAATCGCCCTTGCCAATGTGATTCTCTGTTTTTCACCGCCGCTCAACTTGGTTTCCTTGTCTATCACTGTGTCATAGCCCTTTGGAAGCCGCATAATAAAGTCGTGACATACGGCATCCTTGGCTGCCTGCATCATTTCTTCCTCCGTGGCCTCTGGGTTTCCCATCATAATGTTATCCCGGATGCTCTTTTTGAACAGGAACGTATTCTGGGTCACAAAGGAAATCTGGGACATCAGATCGGATAGCGGAATCTGGTTCAGCGGTACGCCGCCCATACAAATCTGTCCCTCGGTTATATCCCAAAACCGGCAGATCAGGCTGGCCGCTGTACTTTTGCCGCTGCCGGAAACACCGGCGAGCGCCGTTACTTTTCCGTCAGGAACAGTAAATGAGACATCTTTTAATACCGGCTGTTCTTCCCCATAGGAAAATGTAACGTGTTCAAACGCAATCGTGTGGTCGGCAAGTTCTGCCTTTGAGGTCGTATCCGCCATTTCATCCAGCTTCAGAATTTCGTCTATCTTTTTTGCAACAGAGGCGTTCATGCCGATATAATCAAAGTTATTAGAAACAGTTTCCAACGGAATCAGCATGGCAAGCCCCATAAACAGATACATAATATAGCTGGCCGCTGTCACGCTGCCGGAGAGGTACATCAAACCGGCAAGCGGAAACAGGAACACAAGGTTGCTGTTTAAGTCGGTATGATTGAAAGCAACATATTTCAAGCAGCTTTGGAACCACTCTGTTACAACGGTGCTGTAAGTGCGGATGCTTTCTGACAGGCGGCCATAAGTGGATTCGTCGGCAGCAAATATCTTCAGTTCTTTCATACCGTTGACATATTCCACCGTCTTAACGCTGACATCGGCAAACGCCTGATTAAATTCGTCCATTTTTTTCATCTGAACGATAATCATAAGAATACCGACAAGAATAAACAGAACGACCGGAATCAGCATGATACCGGTTACCCTGATGTCCAATATCACCAGAAGGATTTCCATACACAGCGGTACAGCGAGGCCGGAAATAATCTCTGGAATGTTATGGGCGTAAAATGTCTCCAACTGTTCCATATTGTCCATAATGATCGTTTTGACCTGCCCGGATGCCGTTGTTTTCACATAGCCCATTGGTAAGCGGGCAATTTTACGGAACAGCTTTTTACGGGTTTCCCCCAATGTCTGGTAGGCTACCTTGTGAGAGATTTTTGTGCCGGTTCCAAACAGCAGATGTTTCAAAATGATTGCTGCGGCAATCAGGCACACATATTGAAAAAGATTCTCTGTCCGTTCATTCAGAAAACAGGTCACAATACCCCAAACGCCCAAATAGGGCAGGATGCCGCACAAAACAGACAGGACGCAACAGATTACTGCGCCAAGCAGACGACGCTTATTTTTCTTATCAATTAGTCCAAACAGGGCTTTTACATCATCCATTACAATTCATCTCCTCCTTGTGGAATAGTGAAATCCCAAAATCTGTCCGATATTCCATTTTGCCAACCAGATATAACAGTAGTTCCATGACTTTAATGCGCATAAGATAATTGCGGTACTGTTCCGGCAGCAAGAGCAGTTCGGTAAAAATATGCTCCACGCTTTTTGTCGCGGGTGCTATAAAGCAACCGCCCGCTGTAAAAAGCCCTTGAAAATCCATGTCCTCGTCAAACGCGATTGTCCCCAGCATGATATTCAGGCTGTTTATGATCTGCGGCAGATAAACCACCACTGAAACGCCAATAAAAGGTTCTTCCCCAAAATCACAGCTTTTCAGGTGGCTTGCACCATTGAAAACAGAAATATAATGGTCGCTCATAATCATCGCTGGCTGGTCGCTGAACAGCATATTCATTTGCCCATGAAAGCAATAGGTAACTTCAATAAAACGATCTTTACATTGGATATTCTTTTGAATTGGAGTTGTAATATAAACATTACTATAAACAATTTCAGCACCGGGCATCACTTCAAAACTCTGCATGGTGCCCTTCCCAAATTTCGGAGAAATTGTATATATCTTTGAATCTTTTTCAACGGAACAGTTACCGATCAGCTCATGGAAGAACAGAAGGTCATTTTCCATTCTCCGCAAAGTTCTGCCTCCTTTCTGACCGCAAGAAAAAATCGCGTAGCCGATGCAGATTGTCGGGGGAAAGTAGGTAATCTTCCTGCTGTTTTCCGTTATCCAAATGAATCACTCTTGTACAGGCTGCCGCTAAAAATTCGTAATCATGGGTTACAACAAAAATTACCTTTCCCATTTTAGAAAGCGTTTGAAATAGCCCCGCAACTTGAATCATGCTGTCATAATCAAGTCCGCTAGTCGGTTCATCAAAAATTAAAACGTCCTTACGGCATACCATACTGACTGCCACGGCCGCACGCTGCTTCTGACCCCCGGAAAGTGTATTGGGATGATGAGTACGGTACTCATAAATACCCAGCCGTTCCATTGCCTGTTTTGCTGCGTCCAGATCAGGATGCTTAATTCCAAATACACATTCCTTTTCCAATGTATCGGCAAATAACTGATAGCTTACGTCCTGCATCACCATATAGGAGCGTTTTAACCGGCTCTTTGCGTTCAGTTCTTTACCATCCCAAAGAATCTGCCCCGTATAGTTTGTGTGCAGGCCGCATAGTGTTCTGGAAAATGTAGATTTCCCGGCTCCGTTATGCCCGATAATTCCTATGATTTCTCCCGGCGCCGCACTCAAATTCAAATCGTCCAGAACCGACTTTTTCTTATAGAACAAGGATAAGTTTCTGACTTCCAAAATCGGCTTTTGAGAATTTTCAGCAATGGCCCTTGGCTGTACCTTTGACAAATCTAAAGCGCGAAGTCCCATACTGTGCCGCTGTTCTTCAGGAATAGAAAGAAACTGGCTCGGAGAAAACACAGCAGATATAGCCCCGTTTTCCATATACACAATGCGGTCAACTAATTCCCTCAGATAATAAATCCTATGTTCTGCAATTAGAATGGTCTTGCCTTGTTTCTTTAGGAGTTCAAGTGTACGCCGCAAATCCTCAATAGCATCCATATCCAGATTGGAAGATGGTTCATCTAACAAGTAAATACTCGGAGACATAGCATAGATGGACGCAAACGCCACCTTTTGTTTTTCACCGCCAGACAATTCAAATATGCTTCTCCCGGTCAAATGGGCTATATCCAAATCCGCAACTGTCTTTGAAATGCGTTCTTTCATTTTTTCCCTTGGATAAGCCAGATTTTCCATTCCAAAGGAGATTTCACTGTCTGTATCTACATTAAAAAATTGAGAGCGTGGATTTTGGAATACAGACCCCACATGCTCGGACACTTCATACATGGGATAATCCTGTATATCTTTACCGTCAACATAGGTTGTGCCGGTGACTTCTCCCGGATAAAAGTATGGAATCAGGCCATTTACAAGACGGGTCAATGTGGTTTTTCCACAGCCACTTCGCCCACACAACAGCACACACTCACCTTTGTTGATTGTTAAATCAACATCGCGCAGTCCGCCATTTTGTAATGATTCCTGATAGGTAAAGGAAACCTTGTCAAAACGAATCATTAGCCTGCACCCCCTTTCAATTTCAGCCAGACCGACACTGACATAAACAAAGTGAACAGGAGAAAGCATACGGCATCCGCAATACTAAAGTGGATTTCCTGCAAGCAGGTTCGGGGCTTCGGATTTTCCAGCCCCCTTGTAACAGCCGCCGCCGACAATTCATCCGCCACTTTCAGTGCTGACATCATCATCGGAACATAGATACATTCCACTGTTCGGGCCGGATGGGTCAGTAGACTTTTGACGGTTGGAGCGACATCGCGCATCCGCATGGCGTCTCTGATATAGCCCCAGTCCTCATGTACCATGGGGAAATAGCGGAGCATGACCGTCATAGGGATAACCATTGCTTTGGGCATGTGAATACGGTTCATGGCCGCCATAAATTCATTTACTCTTGTCGTGCTGACTAAAATACCTCCGAGCATGGCACAGGGAAAGATTTTACGGATAAATACGGTAAATGTTACAATCGCAATCTGCAAAGTCCCTGTCAAATAATTTGTTCCAATGATATGCAGAACAACCATTCCCGCATAGACAGCAGCCATTCTTACCGTAAACCGCTTTGCTCCTACAAGGATGCCGAGAATCACAACGCATACAACCAGCGCAATCTCATAGAGTAAAGAGGGCGCAAGGAACAACGCAACATTTCCGACGATCAACAGATATAGTTTTGTGCGAGGGTCTAAATGTAATGTGGCAAGTGTGTCCTTTGTTTGCAGTTGCATCTCCATTACACTACTCCGGCCTTTTCAAAATGCTTTTTCAATAGTTTCTGGCCTACAAGACCGCTGATAGCAGCACAGATTAACACGCCGATAATCATTGCCGGGAGCATCCAGTTTTGTGCGGTTGAAACCATTGTGTCCATATAGGTCTGCTCTGTTCCCTTTTCTACCAAATATTGCACATAGGCGTCGCGGTCAAACCAAAGCATACCGTAGGAGAAAACCGGGCTGAGAACAAAGATCATGTAAGACAGCAGGTTACGCCCTTTGTTTCTAAAGTTCCCGGAACCGGCCAGCAGATCGGCCACAACGCCGAGAATACAATATGCCAAACACATAGACCAGTACATACCGAGTACGAACAGCACACCTCCTACCAAAATACCGGTGACAATGATTGGGCCATGCTTCGGCACCTTTGCCAGTATCAGCATATAAACCGGGCCGCACAGCAGCGCAATAGACAGCGGGCAAAGGAAAGTCAGTACAGGGAAGAACCCAAAGATAGCCTCGCCAATCATGGCGCATACCATGTACAAAGCAGCAAGGATGCCGGTGGTAATCAAATCACGCACAGACAGCCCTTTTTTCATTTGTTGTGAATTAGACATTTTCAAAGTCCTCCTAATTATTATTTACTGGCAGAAGCCTCATTGACCTACGCACAAAATCGTGATAGAATTGCTGTGATTAGAGTCAGCTAACCAGCCAGTAATGTCATTCTACTCAGTGATTTTTTGGGTGTCAAATCCGGCAAAAAAGGTCAAAACAGGAGTTAAAAGTGGAAAAACAACCGGATATATCAGTGCTTTTTGTGGTTTTGCTGACAGCCTTTGCGACATTTTGGAGCATAAAAAAAGATACTGCGGATTATTCCGACTACATAAGAAACGGGGGTGAGCAGGATGCAGACCGATTCTACACAGGCCGCGCACGAATTAGGGGATGCTTCTTTTTATCTGCATGATTATCATTTTCGACAGGATAATCATAATGGAATCTGCACCTTGCAGCCGCAAAACAGACAAGGCTATGGAAATATCTATCAGGTTCAACCGACAGATGGATTATTCCTGTCAACCGGAAGCTGGATACCATACGCCTCAATGGAACGCAAATATGAGATCAATCAAAAGCTGGTGAAAATTTATTATTTGGAATCCGGCGGTGTTACCCTGATCCAGAATGGGCGGAAAGCCCAACCTATCACAGAGGGAATCCACCTTTATCTAAATAAGCCGTCACAGGGGCGAGTATTATATCAACCCAATATACCAATCAGCTATGCGTCAGTTTTGCTGTTTGAAGATTACATAGAGAAAAATCTGCAAGACCGTTTTACCCCGGACGATTTTGACTATGCAGAGGTTTATGATTGGAAAGCTTTTGATTATAATACCCCGGAAATTGGAACCCTGTTTTTGCAGATACGGGATAAACTGATTGCTGGCGAAACCTCCCGTCTTTACTACGAAAGCAAAGTAGGTGAACTGCTTTCTATTGTAGCAGGCAACTTTCATAAACAACGACAGGAGATAGCATCTAAACAACAGCCTCTTTCCAAACAAGAGAAAAAGGCGCTGGAATCTGTACGTCAGGCCATTGAACAGAATGTTTTGAACCCGCCGGAAGTCTCACAGCTTTGCAAAATAGCAGCGATGGGACAGACCAAACTTCGAGAATCATTCAAAGCCATGTATGGTGTTCCTATTGGGGCTTATATCCGACAGGCAAAAATGCGGTATGCGCTTTTATTGATGTCAAAACCGAATTTGACAATCGGCAATATTGCAGAGCATTTGGGCTATGCCAATGCAAGTAAATTTGCGGCCACTTTCCGTAAAGTTTATGGAAAATCCCCAGAAGAATATAGGAATCAAAAAAGATGAAGTCAGTCTATTTACACTAACTTCGTCTTTTTGATTATATTGTAATTTATTGTTAGGGAATCAGTCGTTAATCAATTCTGCTAATATGATTTCTTCTGCCTGCGCTTTCAGCGTGTTCATCAGCCCCATCCAGCGCATAGGGTCACAGGCTTTCAGTTCCTCCGTGACACCCGCAACTTCCATCATGTGAGGCAACATGGTTTCCACACGCCCCTGTGCTGTCCGCTCAATCTCTAACAGGTGTGGATACAGCTTCTCGCTCATCAGCAGATGGTTGTAGAGAATGGGGCGATGTTCCTTTAGGTAGGATTTTCGCATTCTGCCGTACTTGCCGATAGAAGTTTCCGGCTGTTCAGAAAGTTTTAGGTTGGGTATATCATAATCTCCACAACGAATGTAAGTCAACTTACTCATATTCATTCTCCTTTGCTTCGTGATGATTAGACTGCTGCGCTGGCTGCTATGCTGCCTTTGCGTGGTTCTTCTTTCGGCAGCTGTCCGACAGTAGAAAAAACGCCTTTTTTCATATCCTCAGCCCGGATCAGGGCTTTCTTAGCGTCCATTTCCGCTTTTTTCTTCGCCTTGATTTTGTCCTCATACTGTTTCTGTGCGCCGCTGGCTTTCCGCTTCAAATAATTCTGATGAAGCCTGTCCTTGCGTTCTTCTTTTTTCTGCAGTTCTTCCTGTTCCTCCGGGGTTAAAGGAACCGGCTGTAAGGATGGTGGGATATAGCGTCCTAAAAAATTGAAGTAGATTTCAATTTCCTGCGTGGTGTCCTGGCTGCCTTTTCGGGCGCGTTCGTGGACAAGGATTTTCTCTACAAACTCGTTGAGCATGGTGTTTGTCAGCGTGTCAAAATTCTCATACTTATCAATCAGGGCTATAAATTTCTCTGCGGATTTCTGGCTCTGCTCATAGCCGGTAACAGCCTTTTCCAGCTCCGCAATTTCAATCTCAAGTGCGTCCTGCTCTTTGGCATACTGTGCATCAAGCGCCCTATATCGTGCATCCGACAGCTTGCCGAGGGCATTGTCCTCATAGATTTTGCAAATCAGTTTTTCCAGTTCTCCGGTTCTCTTTTGAGCAGCAGCCAGACGCCTGCGCTTTTTCGATATATCGGCACTCTGTTGAGCAACCTGCGTTTCCTGAACGGTGTGAATAAATTCCGTCCGGTCATTTCTGGAATATTCAGCGATAGCCCGGAGCGTGTCAGAAACCAATGTCAGAACAGCACTCTCATTGATACGGTGTTGTGTAGGGCATAGTGTCCCACACGGAACTTTGGTATAATTGGAACAGGTATATTGAGAAATCCGCCTGCCATTGTTGATGCGGTGGACATACATCTTTCCGCCACAATCGGCACAATAGAGCAAACCTGTGAGGGGAGCCGCTTCGCCCCAGCCGTTTGGATAACGCCGTACATTGCTGCGGATTTTCTGCGCCAAATCAAAGGTCTGCTGGTCGATAATGGCTTCATGGGTATTCTCAAAGATCGTCCATTCATCCTCAGAAACATAGTGGCTTTTCTTGTCCTTAAAGTGCTTGCGGGTCTTGAAATTGATGGTATGCCCTAAATACTCTCGTTTTTTCAAAATGTTCACGATGGTAGATGATCCCCATCCATAGGGGTCTTTGACCGGCTTTGAACGGTTCACACCTTCGTTGAATCGGGCAAGGTGTACGACAGGAATTTCAATCCGGTCTGCGGACAACTTGCAAGCGATCTGATAAGGCCCATATCCCTCCAGCGTGAGGGAAAAGATACGGCGTACCACTTCGGCGGCTTCCTCATCTACCAGCCAATGTTCCCGCTTTTCATCCCACAAGTAGCCGTAAATCACGGTGCCTGTCAGGTGCTTACCGCTCATGCCTTTTGACTTAAACACAGAGTGGATTTTCCGGCTGGTGTCGCGGGCGTAAAACTCGTTCATAATGTTGCGGAAAGGGGTAAAATCATCATCGCCTTTCAGACTGTCCACACCATCGTTGATGGCAATCAGCCGGACGCCGCGTTGCCGCAAAATCTCCATGACCTGGCCGACTTTCAGATAATCGCGCCCCAGGCGGCTCATGTCTTTTATGACGATGGCCTCTACACGCCCTGCCTCCACTTCCTCCATCATCGCCAAAAATCCGGGGCGGTCAAAACGGGTGCCTGAGATACCATCATCGGTAAAGTGCGTAGGGTTGGGCAGCCCATTCCGGCGGGCAAAATCCTCTAACATCTGCTTTTGGTTGGATATGGAATTGCTCTCGCCCTGTAACTCATCGTCCCGGCTCAGGCGCTCGTACAGTGGGGTAATTTTTTCATTTCTCATGGCTGTACCTCCTGAAACAAAAATACTCTAAGTGATTGCTTCACTAACCATGACAAAATCATGATTAAGAAGTCACTTAGAGCATATATCACCGCTGGCCAGCTTATATTTCTTGTACTGCTTCACCGCAAAGCAATCCGGCTTGCGCTTTTCCAGCCCCTTGAACATATAGTCCACCGCGTTCATAAAGTTTTCGTTGTCCTCCTTCACCTCCATGCCGGAGATCATATCCACCAGGGTATTCATATTCCGATCCTCGGCGGGGCCCTCGAAAATGATATAGGCGATAAGGGCGCAGTACAAAAGCGTTTCCGCCTTTGTCCAAAATGGATCACCCTCCTTGCCCTCGCCTTTGGTGTTGGCTATGAGGGTATCGACAAACTTTAGAATATCAGCCTCGTTGCGGATATACGCCAGGGGGTTATAGTGCATACTTTGGGAAAAATCAATGGAATTGAACACCTTGATCCGATAGCCCCTCCGTTGCAGGAAAGCCCCCACCTGGGAGAGAACCCCGCCCTTTGGATCGACCACCACAAAGCTGCACCCGCCCTTTTTCTTCGCGCTGGCCTGGAGAAGCTGCGGGGTGAGCCAGAACCGGGTTTTGCCGGAGCCGGACGAACCGATCACACAGGCGTTGAGGTTGCGGGCGTTGGCCGGATTTTTGGGGCGGGTGTTCATGGTAAGAAGCTCCGTCCCGGTGAGGATAACATTGTTTTCAAAGACTGGATCGACGAAAGGGGCTATATCTTTAGGCCCGCCCCATCGGGCGCTCCCGAACTCCTCATCCCGCCGGAATTTCTTTGCGTTCTTGTTCTTGAAGTAGATCAGCAGCCGGAAGCCCACCGCGCCCACAATGCCAACAAGCCAGTCAAAGGGATCAAGCCCCGGCGCAAGGTTGGCAAAGGCCGGGCCCACCGTCTGCCCCAGGCCCATGAGCTTATGGGGGAAATCCGCGCCAGCGGCCAGCCGGTAGGCTGTCCCCAGCTTTAGGCAGGCCCACAGCACAAACAAATAGGGGATGTTTGGTATCACATATTTTTTGACACTACCTGTCCTCATGCACCGCCTCCTTTGTGCGTTCCAGCTTTTGGGCGGGCTGGCGGGCCGCTTCTGTGGCGGCCTCCTTGATCTGCTCCCGGATGGGGGCTTTTGTGGATTTGGTGCGCTTTAGCAGCCGTTTGGAATACTCGGAGAAACAGGCTGTGATCGCGTCGGCCTGCCCCGCCTTGAAGAACAGCAGGTGCTTATCCGGCGCGACTTGATAAAAGGCGTAGTCCACATTCCATTTCCGGGCTACCCGGTCAAAGAGGGCCGGGGCCTCCACCTCGATACTGTTGGTGGCAGCCCCGTGGCCCATGAGCTGCCCCACCGTCTGCCTGCCGTGGGGCGTCTGCTTGGCCCGGTGATGTTTGGCGATCTTCCGGCCTACCGCCTGGAGAACATAGGCAAGCCCCCGCGCCGTGAGCTTGCTTGCCTTAATAGATACTGCTATGGTACGTCTGGAAACGTCCTCGTCTATCAGCCCTTATCCCTCCTTCCACACGAAAAAAGCACTTCTGGACAATGTGTCCAGAAGTGCCGCTATCGGTCTGTATGGCTTTGCTCCGGGCGGGGGCGTTCCGCCGCCTGGGGAAAACGGTCAATGACTTCTTTATAAGCCGCCATCTGCTCCCGGATGGAAAGCTGCGGATAAGCAAAAACCTTGTGCTCGTCTGGAATGTCCTCCAGCCCGTGGTAGTATTCAATAAACTGGCTGCCGTTGGGGAGGAAAAAACCGCCTTTGACAAACCCGCCATCCTCATTGATCCGCATATCCCGGCCATACGCCTCATAATCGAAATAATCCCGCAGGTTTTCGGGAATGTTGATTAGTTCCATGTCCTCCGCGTAAATGCGGCCCAGGGTTTCATCATCAGACACGCCGATATAGAAATCGTAGCAATCCAGATTTTCCACCAGATTGATGAGGTCGCCCACGCCGGAGGTATGCTCGCCGCTGGCAACAGCCGCCTCAAACTTTTCCAAATCGCTTTTATCCAGCTCGGAGAGCAGGCAGGCCAGATGGTTGAGCTCGTCAATGCTTTCGTATTCTCCCAGGCAGGCGTTGAGTTCCGGCAGGTCGCCGTCATAGTCGGCAATAAAAATCTCCTCATACTGGATATTGTCAACGCCGATCCGTTTAAGGAGCGCCTGTACTTCCTCCGTAGTCGTGGGGAATTTCAACGGCTCGCTTGCCAGCTCACCCTCGTTGTATTTCCCCAGGTTGGTGACATACGCCTCAATGACCGCCATATCAGCGCCGCCTCTGGCCCTTGACGGTGAGGATGCCGTCCAGGGTGGTGGCGGTGATCCCCAGCCGCTGGGCCACAGCGATGTCATTTTTCACCGCTACATTGACATAGCTCCCGCATACCACCAGCACGCGGGAGCGCCGGAGCAGGTCGCGCCCCATATCAATACCGCTTTTATGCTCCTCCGGCACTGCGTCATTGAGGAACAGCGGCAGATAGAGCATAGGGCAGATGGGGGAATATCCCGCATCATAGACAATGCGGCAGTATTTAGCTGCCTGCTCCATGACCTCGCACTCGCCGCCGCGCCATGCGGCGGTCACATACGCAAGGGGTCGCTTCATAATCAAAACCTCCGTTTCTTTTTCTTATATTTAATAGGTAGGGGGTCAACCCTATCCCCCCGCCCTTTCCCTATCCAGGGAAAGGGGGCGGCTCTGGAGGATATACCCCCGCCGCTTGCCGGAAATAGCACAGCCGGGGCAGGGCGCGTACCTCTGGACAAAGTGTCCAGAGGCGGGGCCCGGTCACTTATCGAGCTCGTGTTTCTTCTCAGGCTTTGCCAGTTCGGGCGGCTGTTTCTCTTTCCACTCGTCCAGCAGGGCTATGATCTGCTCTTTCATTTTGGCAGGAGTGACCTCCTTGCCGAAATACTTGTTGAGTTCGTCGGTACTGATGATCACGTTGTCAACCTCCCTTTTTTCTTCGCTCAAAATACCATCGATCACATCGCCGTTGAGCAAGCCCTCCTGGTCGAGCTCCCGGAGCCGCTTTGCCTGTTTGACCGAGGGGGAGGACTGCTCCCCATCAATGGACACGGCGATAAGCCGCTGGTTTTCCGGCTTGATATACGACAGTTCCACAGCGGGCATAAATCCCATATTTTTAGCGTCCACCTTTTCCAGAAGCTCCGGGACAAGATGGTTAAGGCGAACATAGCGGAGCACCTTTTTATAGTTCATATCATGCTCCTTGCCCACGATCTCCACCGAGAGCTTACCCAGGGCCTCCGCTTCCTTGTCATTTTTGGGCCGGGCCCCCTGGCGTTTGATGGCTTCCAGCTCCAAATCCAGGAGCTTTGCCAATTCGCTGGGGAGAGGGTCGCCCCGCTGCTTGTTGCTGTTCTTCATTTCACGGACAGCTTCAAGATCGGTCATCTCACGGACAATACAGGGGATCTCATCCAAGCCAGCCCGCTCACCGCCATGACAGCGGCGGTGGCCCGCGATGATCTCATAGCCGTTGCCGTCTTTTTCCGGGCGGACGGTGGCGGGGGTCATAATGCCGTGTTCCTTGATCGTCCCCACCAGATCGTCCATCGCCTTATCGTCCTGCACCTTAAAGGGGTGATCCCGCAAGGTATGGAATGGATGAAGCTCTGACAGCTTCAAATAGACGATTTTTCCCTGCTCCACCGGGCGGGGCGGCACCTCCGGCGTAGGCGGCAGCTTGATCTCCGGGGCGGGTGCCTCCGCCTCCTTGACCGGGGCGGCCTTAGTGGATTTAGGCGGTTGCTTACCATCCGCAAAGGGAGTTTCACGCTTGCCCGACAAAAAATCTTTCACATTTTGATTGCGTTCCCGTCGTATTTTTCCCCCACGCTGAGCGAGGGTAAGCTCTTGTTCCTTACTTCTGGACACTTTGTCCAGAGCTGGGGACGGGGACTCGCCACGGGCCGCCTTGTCAGCCTTGGCCGGGCGGCCTGTGCGGGGCTCCGGCCCCTTTTCCGGTTTGTCCCCCTGGGGAGAATCCTGCTCCTTGGGGGGACGGCCCCGGCGTTTTGCCGTCTTTTCCTCCGGTTCCACTTTTTTATCCTGGTCGGGGGATTTTTTCACCTTATCAGCTTCAACCTGCGGCGCAGGCTGGGCTGGAACATCCCCGCCCATTCCAGGGGTAACAGACTGTTCCGGCTGGCGTACCGGGCCGGTGCCAGCTGCGGGCTCCTCTACCGTTTCCGGGACAGGGGGCTTCGTCACAGTTTGAGCATCCCCAACAGAGCCCTCGCCAGGGGACTCCGGGCCTGCTTTCAGTTTGTCATCTGCCATTCGCTAACCTCCTTGTTTTGAAATGAAAAAAGCCAGACCTCTCAGCCTGGCTAACGAAAAAACTTCCCCCTTTCTTTTTTAGATTATATGGTTGTCACCACTCCTTTCTCAGTCCGGGCCATAAAAAAACGTCGCTTTTCACAAAGAAATAGCGACGTTTTAGTGTAGGTTGGCTCGGTTTTGTTGTGTTTTATGATTATGCCCTTGTATAAAAACCTTAGGATAATTTAAGCACATAAATTAGTAAACATTTCATAATACGTAGTTCACAACACCAAGACATACAAAATACGCACTTGAATTCTCACCAAGACATACAAAACACGCAGTTCATTTTTACTGAAAACATACAAAATACGCAGTTCATGACCATAATCCTATCTTTTTCTTTATGACTTCCCTTATTTTTCCCTTGCCCCCTGCATGTATAAAGACAAAAGAAAAGAACCCTATGCAGGATTCTTTGTAATACTTAAAACTTTATAGCCATTTTCTGTCAGATCCTTTTCCAGATTATCTGTCTGGAATGTATCAATACGGAAAATCAACTCAGAATATCCATTATGCTGATTATACACACCTAAGTGCGTGATATTGCAATTGTTGCGCACAAAGATCTTACTTAGTTCCCCAATCGTTCCAAGCTCATCTTTAACTTCTACGCAGACGCGACTGCCACTTGTACGATAACCTAGGATATCTAAGAAGCTGCTTAATACATCGTTGCTAGTTAGGATACCAACTACCTCATTGTCATCATTGACAACCGGCAGACAACCGATATCATGTTTAAACATCAACAGTGCCGCATCTTCTAAGAAACGATCCTCATGAATGGTAATCACATCACGAATCATGATGGCATCCACACTTGTTTTAGATAATAGATAGTTTAGCTCATAGATGCTCAGGCTAGTAGCTTTAGAAGCACCTTTCTTGCTGATCATGCCTTCCGTAACCAAGCCAACCAATTTTTTGCCGCTGACTACCGGAATACGGTGCAGATTCTTTTCACTCATGATATCGACAACATCACTGATTTTCGCATTCACATCAATACATATTGGATTCTTTGTCATTCGATTTTTTACGTACATACTTTATCCTCCTAAATATGCTTTCTGAATTTCTTCACTATCCGCAAGTTCTTGTCCGGTTCCACTCATGACGATCTTACCGGTTTCCATGACATAGGCTCTGGTAGCTACGGATAAGGCCATACGAGCATTTTGTTCTACTAACAAAATCGTTGTCCCTTTGGCGTTGATATCCTTGATAATACTAAAGATTTCTTTTACCAGAATGGGTGCCAATCCCATACTAGGCTCATCTAACAATAAGATCTTAGGATTTGCCATCAAGGCTCTGCCCATGGCTAACATCTGCTGTTCTCCTCCGGATAAGGTTCCTGCTGCTTGTTTACTACGATCCTTTAAGATAGGGAAACGTTCATAAACAGCTTCCAGATCTTTCTTGATGCCTTCTTTATCCTTACGTTGATAAACACCTAATTCAAGGTTCTCTAATACTGTCATATCGGCAAAGATACGTCTGCCTTCCGGTACATGGGAGATTCCTGCTTTCATTATATCCTGTGCGCTCTTCTTGTTCAATACTTTGCCATCATAGGTAATGGTTCCCTCACTTGGCTTTACCAAGCCCGACAAGGCTTTCAGAATACTTGTCTTACCGGCACCATTCGCACCGATCAAGGTAACAATTTCACCTTCATTAACTTCAATATCAATGCCTTTTACGGCATGGATTGCCCCATATTTAATATGCAGATTCTCGATTTTCAGCATGCCTATACCTCCTCACCCAGATAAGCTTCAATAACACGCTTATTGGATTTGATTTCTTCCGGTACACCGGATGCGATGATTTTTCCATAGTCTAATACATAAATTCGTTCACACAGATTCATGACCAAAGACATATCATGTTCAATCAATAAGATACTGATATGAAATTCATCACGGATAAAGCGAATTAATTCTGTTAATTCAGCAGTTTCCTGTGGATTCATACCGGCTGCCGGTTCATCTAGGAATAACAGTTTTGGTTTAGCGGCCATCGCACGAGCGATCTCCAAACGTCGCTGTTCTCCATAAGGCAAGTTGCAGGCAAGCTCTTCGCATTTATCTTCCAGATGAAAGATTGTTAACAGTTCCATTGCCTTTTTCTTCATGGCAATTTCACTCTTATAATACTTAGGAAGACGCAACAAGGCAGTGATAACGCCATAATCAACATCTTTATTCATCGCAATCAGAACATTTTCCAATACGGTCATATCCTTAAACAGACGAATATTCTGGAAGGTTCTAGCTAAACCTAAAGCTGTGATTTTATATGGCTTAATACCGTTTAATTTAATTGGTTTATCATCTTTCGTGAATTCAATACTACCTTCACTTGGCACATAGACACCGGTTAACATATTGAATAAGGTTGTTTTACCGGCACCGTTTGGTCCGATCAGACCAACCAATTCACCTTCATTGATTTCCATATTAATATTAGAATTGGCACAAAGACCATCAAAGTTTTTCGTTAATTTTTTTACAGAAAGTAAAGGCATCTTAGTCTACCTCCTTTTTCTTTTGCCACTTCTTTGGCAGAAAATCGGTAACTTCCTTACTGCCAAACAATCCCTGCGGACGATAGACCATGATCACGATAATGGCTAAAGCATACAGGATCATACGGATTTCCGAATAGCTTTGCAGGGTAAGGTTGATGATACCCAAAACAATCGCCGCAAGGATACTGCCGGATAAGCTTCCCATACCACCAAATACTACAATGACCAGTATATCAATAGATTTCATGAAACCAAAGGTTGTAGGTTTTAAAACATAGAAGTAAGCCGCATATAAAGCACCCGCAATACTTGCCAACATAGCACCAATGACAAATGCTAAGGTTTTATATTTTGTCGTATTGATCCCCATGGATTCACTGGCAATCTCATCTTCACGAACGGAAATACAAGCGCGTCCATGGGATGAACGAATAAAGTTATGAATTACTATTACCGAAATAACAATAAACACAAATACCAGAGGGAATGTTGTTAGCTTAGGAATATTACTTAAGCCGGCTGCTCCACCGGTAATTTCCATATTTTGAATAGCGATACGGATAACTTCAGAAAATCCCAAAGTGGCAATTGCCAAATAATCCCCACGTAAACGCAAGGTTGGAATGGCAACAATCAAAGCAACTACAGCCGTAATCGCCATACCTACCAGCATACCAACAAATAAACCAGTTAAGTTTGGCATTTTCGCCAATACGATAGCTGCCGAATATGCCCCAATAGACATAAACCCAGCATGTCCTAACGAGAACTGTCCGGTAAAGCCGATAATCAAATTCAAGCCTAACGCCAAAATAATATTAATACCAATCGTAATAATAGCTACCTGATATGTGTTTGGAATCATTCTGCCACTAATAGCAATCTGAAAGATACTGAAGATTACACAAACAACGATTGTCCAAATGAGATTACGTTTTGTAAATTGACTTTTCATACACGTACACCTCCTAGACCTTTTCCTTGACATTCTTACCTAACAAACCACTTGGTTTGATGATTAAAATGACAATCAGAATCAAATATACAACGGCATCTTTTATCATCGAGAAACCATAACCACTTGCCAAGGTTTCCAAGATACCGATAGCTTCTCCACCAAGCATAGCGCCCGGAATAATGCCGATACCACCAAAGACAGCTGCGATGAAGGCTTTTAGGCCCGGAATCATTCCCATCAATGGGTCAATAGAATTATAATACATACCAATCATAACACCTGCAGCACCAGCTAAGGCACTACCTAAGGCAAAGGTAAAGGAAATGGTATTGTTTACATTGATACCCATTAAAGCTGCTGCATCCGGATCCGTAGATACCGCACGCATCGCTTTACCAATCTTTGTCTTCTTCACGATCAGCTGCAATGCAATCATCAATAAGATCGATGTCACAAAGATCAGAATCTGATGATTAGAAATCTGTAATCCTGCAAAGGTATATACCTCGCGTGGGAAGAAATCAGCTGGATATGTACGAATGTTTGGTCCCATGAAGTACATCATGGCATATTCCAGAAACAAAGAAACACCGATAGCTGTAATCAGTGAAGTGATGCGTGATGCATGGCGAAGTGGTTTATAGGCAATCTTCTCAATCAAGACACCTGCCACCATACAAATCACCATAGCTAACAGCATGGTTGGAAAAAAGCCCAAGCCAAGTGATGTTGAGGCGAAGAATCCCACATAGGCACCCAGCATATAGATATCCCCATGGGCAAAGTTAATCAGTTTGATAATCCCGTAGACCATGGTATATCCCAGTGCAATCAGCGCAAAGATACTTCCGACGGATAATCCATTGATCAGCTGTTGCAGAAATATTGTCATATTTATACCCCTTTCGTATACGAATTTACTCTTCTTAAAAACGTCAAATAAGGTGAAAGTGTTCTTTCACCTTATTTACGTGCTTCCATCATAGTCTTATTTGGTTACGTCTACGTTTTCAACAGAAGCCTGTTCTCCATCTTTTAATGATACTAATTTAATAGATTTGATAGGAGTGTGATCCTTATCCATAGAGAATGTTCCTGTTACACCAGTGAAGTCTTTGTATTCAGCAATTGCAGTATTTACTTTTTCAGGATCATCGGTTCCTGCTTTTTCAGTAGCTGCTTTAACGAAATAAGCCAAGTCATAACCTAATGCTGCAAATGTATCTGGTTCTTTACCATATTCATCTTTATAAGCTTTCAGGAAGTTACTGATCTTATCGTTGTTTTCTTTTAATGAGAAGTGTGTTGTGAAATATACATTGTTCAATGCTTTCGCACCGGCAACTTCTTTCAATTTAGGTGAGTCAAATCCATCAGGTCCTAAGATTGGTTTATCAATACCATTTTCACGAGCCTGTTTGATAATCTGACTAGCTTCTTCATAATACCCTGGTACAAAGATAGCATTGAAATCTTTATTTTTGATTTTTGTCAAAATGGAAGTAAAGTCTTTATCACCCTTCTGATAGTTTTCGGTACCAACAATTGTTCCACCTAATTCTTTGAATTTTGTTGTGAAGACCTTTGTCAGACCTTTTGCATAATCACTGGAGTTATCGGCATAAACGATAACTTTCTTAAAGCCTTTATCCATAGCTGCTTTCGCAACGGCATTTCCCTGGAAGGAATCAGAGTAACAGATCTTATAGCCATAAGACTGTACGGTTTTGCCATCTGCTTTAAAAGTTGCCATATCATCGGTAGCAGATGCTGAAATCGTTGGAATCTTACTTTCTTCTGCCATCGAGAAGGCCTGTTTTGTAAGTGATGAAATAGCTGGTCCTAAGATCACCGTATTACCATCTTCTACTAAAGTGTTATATACCTGAGGCATTTCGGTATCATCTGTTTTGTTGTCCTTGATTTCAAGTTCAATCTTTTTCTTAGTACCACCGACATCAACACCGCCAGCTGCATTAATTTCCTTAACTGCCAGTTTGATACCCTCTACATGACTGGTACCATAAGTAGCTGCTGTACCAGACTGTTCATAATTGACACCCCATTTAAGTGTATCACCGCCACCGTTAGATTTTCCTCCATCATCACTTCCACAACCGGCAAGTGTTGTCAAAGTCATAGCGGAAACTGCTGCCATGGCCATTAATTTCTTAAATCCTTTTCCCATAACAATTCTCTCCTTTAACATTTTCCATATCCTCAAATTCATCGTTTTTGAAATTGATTATCCTTATTATACCTCAATGCAAACATTTTGCAAGCACTTTCTGCATTTTTTTCATAATTTTCAGAAACATTTTAATTTTATTACAAGACATCTCATAAAACATCTCAACTCTTCCATAAATTGCCATTTCTTTTTCATATCATGATGGTTGAAAAACTTATGAATCCTGGTAATAAATAAGAATAAAGATAGAAAAAAGAGGATATCTAAATTATCGTAGGGATAAGCGATACCTCTAAATTATCATAGGGTTTCGTAAAAGGTTGGCTCTAAATTA